>DASXQC010001009.1:0-4574 GCA_036493235.1 Reyranella sp. | reverse complement strand
GCGGTGATGGCGTTCGGCACGGCGCATATCGTCGACGACGTCGAGCGGAAGCTGAAGCTGATGGACCGCTTCATCGACCGCATCTATCCCGACCGCTCCAAGCTGATCCGCCAGCCCAGCCCGCAGGAACTCAAGGCCACGACCATGATGGGCATGGAGATCGAGAATGCATCGGCCAAGATCCGCGACAAGCACGTCGCCGACGACGAGGAGGACTATGCCGGCGTCCCGGCCTGGTCCGCGCTCTATCCCGTGCAGCAGGTGATAGGCCCGGCGTCGGAATGCGAGCGCCAGCTCCCCGGCCTGACCCGCCCCGACGGCATGGTCGACTTCGAGTCGGGGACTGCCCTGGACGATCTGATGACCCGCAGCTATCGCCGCACCTTCGGATGATATTATTGATATCTATGATGTCTTTGATATCAACGCAACGTGATGCGCAGAACCTGGGACGAATCGCTTAAAGCGCTTATGGAATCGGCATCGGAACAGTCCCACACGCCTGGGACGTCAGGTGGAACGCCTCTATTTCCTGGGACGGGACGGTTCCGAGATCCCGGCCACGGCAGCGCCCACGCTGCCCAAGGCGGCGGCCCGCGGTTCGGTAGCGACGTCGCCCAGGGCGACGATGCCGGCCAGCTTCTTGTCGCGATCGAGGATCGCCAGTCGGCGGACCTGTAGCATCTTCATGCGCTCCAGCACCTCGCCCGCCTCCTCGTCACAGGAGGCATAGGCGATGTCCTCGGTCATGCAGTCGCGCATCAGCCCGTCGACCGGGGATAGTCCGGCGGGACGGTCTCGACCTCCCGGGTCATGATTTCGGACACCTGCATGAGGACTTAATGGTGGCCCGCCGGGTTGGTTCCGGACACGCAACAGAGCCCGCGCGAGCTTCGTTGTCTCCGGATGAGCAACAGCCCCCTCACGCGGCGCGGTCTTCTCGGGACGGCCGCCCTCGGTACTCTAACGGGGGGCGCTCTGGCACAGAGCGCCCGTGCCCAGTCCGCTCTCAACCCTGCCTCTGGAGCCGCTCCGATGACCGTCGATGTCGGCCTCACCGTGAATGGCATACGCCACGACCTGAGGGTCGATACGCGCACCACCCTGCTCGACCTGCTGCGCGACCGCCTCGGGCTCACAGGCACCAAGAAGGGCTGTGACCACGGCCAGTGCGGCGCTTGCACGGTGCTGGTCGACGGCGTCCGCAAGAATGCCTGCATGAACCTTGCCGCCTCGCTCGACGAGCGCGGTATCGTCACCATCGAGGGGCTGGGCAGCGAGGAGGCGTTGCATCCGCTGCAGGCGGCGTTCGTCCATCACGACGGCTTCCAATGCGGCTACTGCACGCCGGGCCAGATCTGCTCCGCCGTCGGCATGCTGTCGGAGCTGAAGCGCGGCCTGCCCTCGGCCGTCACTGCCGACCTCAAGGAGCCGGTGGTGGAGATGCACGAAGCCGAGGTGCGCGAGCGCATGAGCGGCAATATCTGCCGCTGCGCCGCCTATCCCAACATCGTCGCGGCCATCCTCGACGCCGGAAAGGCCTGAGCCCATGCGTGCCTTCACCTATGAACGCCCGGTCGATATGGCCGCCGCGCTGGTGGCGATCGGCCAGCCCGGCGCGAAGTTCCTGGCCGGCGGCACCAACCTGCTGGACCTGATGAAGGTCGAAGCCGAGACGCCGCAGCACATCGTCGATGTCTCCCGCCTGCCGCTCGACCAAATCAGCGACGAGAACGGCGGCCTGCGCATCGGCGCGATGGTGAGCAACACCGCGCTCACCGGCGACCGCCGCGTGCGCGAACACTATCCGCTGCTAGCGCACGCCGTGCTGAACGGCGCGTCGGCGCAGTTGCGCAACCAGGCGACGACCGGCGGCAACCTGCTGCAGCGCACGCGCTGCTACTATTTCTATGACCCGTCGACGCCCTGCAACAAGCGTGCGCCGGGCAGCGGCTGCTCGGCGTTGCAGGGCTACAACCGCATCCACGCGATTTTGGGTGCGAGCGACGCCTGCATCGCCGTGCATCCGTCCGACATGGCGGTGGCGATGATGGCACTCGACGCCGAGGTCGAGGTCCAGGGCCCGCGCAGCAATCGTCGTATCAAGATCGCCGACTTCCACCGCCTGCCTGGGAACACGCCGCAGACCGACACCAACCTCGGCGCGGAGGAGTTGATCACGGCGGTAATCCTGCCGCCGCCGACCGCGGGCGGGCAGGTCTATCGCAAGGTGCGCGACCGCGCCTCGTTCGACTTCGCCCTCGTGTCGGTCGCCGCTGTGGTCGAAACAGACGGCGAGAAGGTGCGCTCGGCCCGTATCGCGCTGGGCGGCGTGGCGCACAAGCCATGGCGCGCGCTGGAAGCCGAGAAGCAGCTCGCCGGCGTGCCGCTGTCCGACGACGCCTTCGCGGCGGCCGGTGAGACGGCGGTGAAGGGCGCGCAGGGCCATGGCCACAACGACTTCAAGATCCCGCTCGCTGCACGCACCGTGGCGTGGGCGCTGACCGAGGCCGCGCAGCAGAGGAAGACCTGACATGGCGGACACGATCCTCGGCCAGCCGATCGGCCGCATCGACGGCAAGGCGAAGGTGACTGGCAAGGCGCGCTATGCCGGCGACCGGCGCGCCGCGCATCCGGCGGTCGGCGTGATCGTCACCAGCACGATCGGCCGCGGCACCCTGACCAAGGTCGACATCAAGGAGGCGCAGGCAGCACTCGGCGTGGTGCTGGTGATGAGCCACGAGAACGCGCCCGCCCAGGCGCCGTTCAAGCATGAGGGCGACCGCAACGCGCGGCCCAAACCGCAGCTCTACGAGGCGCGGGTGCACTACTACGGTGAGCCGGTGGCGCTGGTCGTCGCCGACACTTTCGAGCAGGCGACCGCGGCGGCGCGGCTGGTGCGCGTCTCGTACCAGACCGAGGTCGGCGCCTACGACCTCCAGGGAAATCGTCGCCTCGCCTACACGCCGGCTGCGATGGTCGCCGGCAAGCCCGATTCGTCGCTCGGCGATTTCGACAAGGGTTTTGCGGCGGGCGCCCAGAAGGTCGACGCCACCTTCACCACGCCGTACCAGAGCCACAACCCGATGGAGCTGGTGGCGAGCCTGGCGCAGTGGGATGGCGACCGGCTCACGATCCATTGCGCCGCCCAGCTGGTCGATGCCGCACACCATTCGATCGCCTCGACGCTGCAGATCCCGCTCGAGAACGTCGAGGTGATCAGCGAATTCATCGGCGGCGGCTTCGGCGGCAAGCTGCCGATCTATGCCGACGCCATCCTGGCCGCGCTGGCGGCCAGGATGCTCAAGCGCCCGGTCAGGGTCACGTTGACCCGCCAGCAGATGTTTTCAGTCGCCACCCATCGTGCCGCGACTCTCCAGCGCGTGCGGCTGGCGGCCGAACCGGACGGCAAGCTGACTGCGATCGCGCACGAGGTGATGTCGCAGTCGGCGCGGCTCGACGAGTATGTCGAAGGCGCCGCGGCCAGCACGCGCTCGATGTACGCCGCGCCGAACCGGCTGACCCGCCATCGCGTCGTGCCGCTCGACATGCCGGTGGCCGATTCGATGCGCGCGCCGGGCGATGCGGTCGGCCAGCTCGCGATCGAGCAGGCGATGGACGAGCTCGCCTACAAGCTCGACCTCGATCCGGTCGAGCTGCGCCTGCGCAACGAGCCCAGCGAGGATCCCGAGAAGCGTGTGCCCTATTCGACCCGCAAGCTGGTCGAATGCCTGCAGAGGGGCGCGTCGGAGTTCGGCTGGGAGCACCGGCCACGCGTGGCAGGCTCGCTTAAGGACGGCCAGTGGCTGATCGGGCTCGGCATGGCAGCGGCGATCCGCGGCAACATCCGCCGCCCCGCGACAGCGCGCGTGCGCATGGACGAGAATCGCCACGTCACGGTCGAGATGGACATGACCGACATCGGCACCGGCTCGTACACCATCTTCGCCCAGGTCGCCGCCGACGCGCTCGGCCTTCCGATCGAGCAGGTGACGGTGAAGCTCGGCCACAGCTCCTATCCGCAGACGCCGGGCTCGGGCGGCTCATTCGGCGCGGCAAGCTGCGCGCCCGCCGTGCACGACGCCTGCATGGAGATCAAGAAGAAGCTCGACGCGGGCCAGGGGCCGGGCAACCTGCAGACCGAGGTGAAGTCGACGCCGGGCGACGAGTTCAAGAAGTTCTCGCAATACAGCTACGGCGCCCACTTCGCCGAGGTCGGCGTCGATGCCACGACCGGCGAGGTCCGGCTGCGCCGCATGCTGGGCGTGTTCGACGCTGGCCGCATCTACAACGCCAAAACCGCGCGCTCGCAATTGATCGGCGGCATGATCTGGGGCGTCGGCTCGGCGTTGCACGAGAATGCCGTCGTCGATCCGCGCTACGGCCTGTTCGTGAATCACGATCTCGCCGGCTACCACGTGCCGGTGCATGCTGACGTGCCGGCGGTCGACGCCATCATGCTGGCGGGCTTCGACGACAAGTCGAACGAGCTCGGCTCGAAAGGCGCCGGCGAGCTCGGCATCTGCGGCGCCGGCGCCGCCGTCGCCAACGCGATCTACAATGCCTGCGGCGTG
>DASXQC010001008.1:0-1541 GCA_036493235.1 Reyranella sp. | reverse complement strand
CGCCGCCGCCTGCTTCCATGTTCGGGCAGGGGCTGGTCGCGACTGAGCAATTACTGATGGCACGGCAGTCGCTCATCACAGGGCGCCCAGACGAGGCGCGTCGTTTGCTGGCCATGGCACAAATGCAGATGGTGTTTCGACCCACCGAACGGGTTCAGCACGCCAAAAGCGTGCCGCGCGACACAATCAAGGTGAGAAAGCCCGACAATCAGGATGAGAAAGTTGTTGCGCTGCTGGTGTCGTAGGGAGGGCGGAGCCCGACCGGAGGCGCCGGCAGCGCAACAAGCGGCCTGAGCTCCTTTGAGGGGGTCGGGTGAGGTGACTGCGACCGGCCGGCGGTGTGGATGGGCCTTCCCTGTGAAGGTCCCGCCATTGCCCGGCCGCCATGTCACCGACCACCAGATGAGGCTTTACATGACCTTTCGAGAGACCGACGGCCCGGCGGTGAGCGCCGCGAAGGCTGCGATCAGCACACCTACCGCGTATCGCTTCGAGCAGGACCACCGACTGCCGTCATCGCGGCAGCGGGTTCGCGGGCGACGACGTCCGGATCCGCTCGCCGAGTTCTTCGATGTCGAGGTCGTGCCGATGCTGACGGCGGCGCCGGGGCTCCGGGCGGTAGCGATCTTCGACGAGATGCGGCGGCGCCACCCGGACCTGTCCGCCGGTGCACGCCGCACCCTGGAGCGGCGCATCCGTTCCTGGCGAGCGCTGCATGGCGCAGACCAGGAGGTCATCTTTCGGCAGGTCCATGAGCCTGGCCGGATGGGTCTGTCGGACTTCACCGAGATGGCCGATCTGGGCATCACCGTCGCCGGAGAACGGCTCGAACACCGCCTCTATCACTTCCGGCTCGCCTACTCCGGGTTCGAGCACGCGCATGTCATCCTCGGCGGTGAAAGCTACGTGGCGCTTGCGGAAGGATTGCAGAACGCGTTGTGGGCACTCGGCGGTTCGCCGCTCGAGCACCGCTCCGACAGCCTCTCGGCCGCGTTCCGCAATCTGAATCGCGAGGCGCGCGAGGATCTGACCCGGCGCTACGATGCGCTGTGCGCGCATTACGGGATGCAGCCGACGCGCAACAATCGCGGCGTCGCGCATGAGAACGGCGCGATCGAGAGCCCGCACGGCCATCTGAAGAAGGCGGTCCGCGATGCGCTGCTGATGCGCGGAAGCGGCGACTTCGGCGATCTCGTCGACTACCGTCGCTTCATCGACGAGATCGTCAGCCGCCAGAACGCCCATCATGCCCGTCGCATTGCCCTCGAGCGACCCGCGCTGCAAATGCTGCCCGGGCAGCGCACCTGCGATCATGAGGAGACCGTCGTCACCGTCACCTCCTCCGGCGGCTTCACGCTCAAGAAGGTGTTCTACACCGTGCCATCCCGGCTCATCGGCCATCGGCTGAGGGTCCGGCTGTATGACGATCGCCTGGACGTGTTCATCGGCGGCACGCCGCTGATGACCCTGGCGCGAGGGCGCGCGCAGAGCAACGGCAAGCGCGCCCACGTCGTCGATTATCGCCACGTGATCCACGCCCT
>DASXQC010001007.1:0-4181 GCA_036493235.1 Reyranella sp. | reverse complement strand
CCCGGTCGCGATCGAAGAATCAGTGATGCCGCGCGCCAAAGTGTTGGTGCCCAGCACCCACATGGTGCGGCGGAACAGGTCGCGTGCCTCGACCTCGAGCTTGTCGGCGCGCGTCTTGCCCTGGCCGAAGGCCTTCAGCGTGGCCAGCCCCTGGATCGAATCGAGGAACTCGGCGGCGAAGCTCGCATAGGAGCGTTGGCGGGCGCGGCTGTTAGCGACGTCCATCTTGTGCCACAGCGCCGGCGCGAACAGTGCCACCAGCGCGAAGCCCAGCATCACCAGCGCGACCGGCAGGTCGATGAAGGCGACGACCACGAAGATCAGCAACGGCGACAGAAGCGCGATCAGGAACTGCGGCAGGAATTGGCCGAAATAGGTCTCGAGCTGCTCGACACCGTCGATCATCGACAGCGTCAGTCCGCCCGAGCGCTGGCGGCCGACCGTGCCCGGTCCGAGGCTGGTGATCTTGTCGTACAGGATGCGCCGCAACCGCTTCTGCACACGCGCCGCGTTCTCGTGCGCGACGACCGCGCGCCAGTGCTCCGACACGCCGCGGAGCACCATCACCAGCGCGATCATCAGGGCCGCCCAGAGGAGGTCGCGGAGCGGCCGGCCGGCGAAGACCTGGCCGATCAGCCAGCCCAGCAGGCCGAGCCGGGCGACGGCGAGGCTGACCGACAGAAGGCCGAGCGCGACGGCCCCGGCGATGCGCAGCCGGATGCCTTGGGTGAACACGAGCAGACGCGGTTCGATATGCATGGTGGAAAGACTAGGCCGAACATTCCTATTCGTCAGTGCACAATTCGGAAAAATCCCTGTACAAATTTGTACATGGAGCCGAGCTGGGACGACCTCCGGATTTTCCTCTCTTTAGCGCGTGGAGGCACGCTGACCATGGCCGCCAAGGCTCTCGGCGTCAGCCATCCCACCGTGGCGCGCCGCGTGCAGGCGCTGGAGAAGCAGATCGGCGCGCGCCTGTTCGAGCGCCTGCCCGATCGCTTCGTGCCGACCGCCGCCGGCGAGGAATTGCTGGCCGACACCGAGGCGATGGAGAAGGCGGCCCTGTCGATCAACCGCCGCAGCGCCGGCTTGAGCGACACGGTGAGCGGCGTGGTGCGGCTGTCGGCCGGCGAGGCGATGGCGGCGTGGCTGGCGCGCCATCTGCCGGAGATGCGCAAGGGCCTGGCGCAGATCGAGTTCGAGCTCACCGCCAGTCACACGCTGGCCAATCTTTCGCGCCGCGAAGCCGATCTTCTGATCCGCGAGCAGGTGCCCGACCTTCACGGCATCGTCACGCGAAAGCTCGGGCGCGTCGCCTACGCGATCTACGGACATCGCACCCTCATGCGTCCGAAGACCGAACTCAAAGCCATGCCGTGGATCGGCTTCGACGACGATCACCTCTACATGCCAGGGCAGACTTGGCTGCATGAGCTGCTGGGTGGCGGCAAGCCCGCCGTGCGCGGCAACAACTGGCTCGTGCTGCACGAGGCGGCGCGCTCGGGCACCGGTCTCGCCGTGCTGCCGTGCTATCTCGGCGATCCCGATGCGCAATTGCACAGGCTGGGAGATGTGCTTCCCGAAGTGTTCGCCGACCAGTGGCTGCTGGTGCATCGCGACCTGCGCGCGCTACCGCGCGTTCGCGCAGTGATGGATGCCGTCATCGTGTTGTTCCAGCGCGAGCGAGCGTTGCTCGAAGGCGCTATAGTTCCCGCAACGAAACGGGAGAAACGCATATGAACGGCATCAAGCGCGCGCTGGTCGTTTTGTTGGTTGGTTTCGGGTTTGCCGCGCATGCCGAGAGCGTGCTGACGACCGCCAAGCCGGAGGAGGTGGGGCTCTCTTCCGCGCAGCTCAAGAGAATCGAAGAAGCGACGGCGAAGAACATCGACGAGGGACTGATTCCCGGCGCGGTGATGCTGGTGGCGCGCCACGGCAAGCTCGCCTGGGTCTCGGTGCAGGGCAAGCGCGAGCCCAACGGCGATGCGATGAAGTACGATTCGATCTTCCGCATCTACTCGATGACCAAGCCGATGGTGACCACGGCGCTGATGCAGATGGTCGAGGAGGGCCGCCTGCAGGTGAGCGACCCGGTATCGAAGTTCCTGCCGTCGATGGGCCAGATGAAGGTCGGCACCGAGGTCGTCGGTGCCGACGGCAAGCCGCACCTGCAGCTCGCCGATCCGACGCGGCCGATGATGGTGCAGGATCTGATGCGCCACACCTCCGGCCTGGTCTACGGCGCGCGCGGGACCAGCCTGGTCTACCAGGAATACATGAAGGCGAAGATCGGCGACCGCAGCGCGACCAACGAGGAGTTCGTCGCGCACCTCAGCAAGATGCCATTGCACTTCAATCCCGGCGATCGCTGGGAGTACAGCGTCGCGGTCGACGTGCAGGGCCGACTGCTCGAAGTGTTGAACGGCGGCAAGCCGCTGCACGAGGTGCTAACCGAGCGCATCTTCCAGCCGCTCGGCATGGTCGACACTTCGTTCCAGGTATCGGCCGACAAGATGAACCGCGTGGCCCAGCCCGCACCCGGCATCAACGGCAAGGCGACGACCGTGCGCTTCAAGCCCGATGACGGCGCGAAGTACGAGTCGGGCGGCGGCGGACTGCTCAGCACGACCGACGACTACCTGCGCTTCACCGCGGCGCTCGCCAACAACGGCACGCTGAACGGCAAGCGCATCATCGGCAAGCAGACGCTCGCCTTCATGACCGCCGACCATGTTGGCAACCGGCCGGGCCGTCCGCCGGGCTTCGGCTTCGGCCTGGGCTTCGAGGTGCGTACCGCCGTCGGCGACTCGGCGCAGCCGGGCACCGTCGGCGAGTACGGCTGGTCGGGCGCGGCCGGCTCGACCTTCTGGGTCGATCCCAAGAACGAGCTGTTCGCCATCTACATGATCCAGGCAAACGCCGACGACACGCGCGACCTGCGCATGCAGTTCCGGTCGATGGTCGAGGCGGCGCTGCTCGACTAAGTCTTGCCGGCCCGCGCTCCGGCAAGAACATGAGGGGGAAACATGATGCATAAGGCTGTAGCGACGCTCGTCGCGTTCATCAGCGCGATCGGAATCGCGCATGCCCAGCTGCCGGTGCCGATGGCGGCGTCGCCCGAGGAGGTCGGGCTGTCGTCGGTCCAGCTGAAGCGGATCGAGGCCGTCACCGAGCAGCAGATCAAGGACGGGCTGGTGCCCGGCGCGGTTATGCTGGTGGCGCGGCGTGGCAAGGTCGCGTGGGTCAGCGTTCAGGGCAAACGCGATCCCGCGCAGCCCGATCCGATGAAGCTCGATTCGATCTTCCGCATCTACTCGATGACCAAGCCGATCGTCAGCACGACCTTGATGCAGCTAGTCGAGGAAGGCCGGCTGCAGATCAGCGACCCGGTGTCGAAATACCTGCCCGAGATCGGCGACATGAAGGTCGGCACCGAGAAGGTCGGCGCCGACGGCAGGCCGCACCTGCATCTCGCCGATCCCACGCGGCCGATGACCGTGCAGGACCTGCTGCGTCACACGTCCGGCCTGACCTACGGCAATCGCGGCACGTCGCTGATCAACGCCTCGTATGTCGATGCCGGCATCGGCAACCGCGCCAACACCGTGGCCGAGATGGTGAGCAAGCTCTCCAAGCTTTCGCTGAAATTCAATCCCGGTGACCGCTGGGAGTATTCCGTCGCAGTCGACGTGCAGGGCCGGCTGATCGAGGTGCTGACCGGCAAGAAGCTCTCCGATGCGGTCAGCGAACGCGTTCTGCAGCCGCTCGGCATGGTCGATACCGGCTTCCAGGTGCCGGCCGCGAAAGTCGCGCGCGCCGCGCAGCCTGGCCCGCGTCCGAACGGCCAGCCGATGACGCCGCGCTTCAAGGTCGACGACGGCGCGCCGTATGAATCGGGCGGCGGCGGGATGCTGAGCACGATGCCGGACTACCTGCGCTTCACCATGGCGATCGGCAACGGCGGCACGTTCGGCGGCAAGCGCGTCCTCGGCCGGCAGACGGTCGCTTTCATGACCGCAGATCATGTCGGCAACCGGCCCGGCCGCCCTGCGGGTCTTGGGTTCGGTCTCGGTTTCGAGGTGCGCACGCGGGTTGGCGATTCTGCAATGCCCGGCTCCGTCGGCGAGTATGGTTGGGCCGGCAACGCGGGCACCTTGTTCTGGATCGACCCCGAGGAGCAG
>DASXQC010001006.1:0-6848 GCA_036493235.1 Reyranella sp. | reverse complement strand
ACCAGAGGCTCAGACGATCACGTCGCGCAGGGCGTAGATCAGGCCCATGACCAGCAGGCCGATGAACACCGTCTCGATCAGCAGCAGCGCCACCGACCGGCCACCGATGCGCACCAGCGCCAGCAGCGAGGTCTTGATGCCGAGTGCGGCGATGGCGGTGATGATCAGGAACGACGAGGTCTGCGCCAGCACCGCGCGGATCGGCGGCGACACCAGGCCGACCGAGTTGATCAGCGCCAGCAGCAGGAAGCCGAACAGGAACACCGGCGGGGCGGGCCGGGCGTCGCCGGCGCGCTCGCCGCCGCGCGCCACCCACCAGGCGATCACGGTGACTGCCGGCAGCAGGCAGGCGACCCGCAGCAGCTTGGTGATGAGGGCGATCGCCAGCACGTCCTTGCCCAGCGTCTCGCCGGCGCCCGCGACCTGCGCCACGTCGTGGATCGCGCCGCCCAGGAACACGCCCATCTCGAAGTTCGAGTAGCCGAGCAAGTTGTGCAGTGTCGGATAGATCACCATGGTGATGGTGCTGATGAAATTGACGCCCATCACCGCGAAGGCGAGGTCGCGGTCGGAGTTGGGATGGCGCGGCAGGACTGCTGACGTGGCCATCGCCGCCGCCGCGCCGCACACGCCGGTGGCGCAGCCGGTCAGGAAGCCGAAGTCGCGGGTCAGGCCGAACATTCGGGCGACGATCACGCCGAAGATGATGGTGCCGCTCACTGCGGCGATCGCGATCACGAGCGGCAGTGCGCCGCCGTGCACGAGCTGCCCGAGCGTGAGCTGCGCGCCGTACAGCGCGACGCCGATGCGCAGCAGCGTGCGGCCGGAGAAATCGAGGCCGGGCTTCAGCACGTCCTTCGCGGAGAGCGGCTGCAGGCACATGCCGATCACCAGCGTGACGATCAGCGGCGGGATCATCACCCGGCCGAACTTCATCCAGCCGTTGGCATTGGCCACGAAGGCAATCGCGGCGATGGCGCAGCAGAGCAGGATGCCGGGCGCCGACTTCTTCAGGTTCTCGGGCGCCCACAGACGGGCGACCTCGACGACGACGCTCTGGCTAGACATCGATCACGGCGACGAGCTGGCCTTCACCGATCGCCTCGCCTTCGTTCACCCTGATCTCCTTGATGGTGCCGGCTTTGGGGGACAGCACGGGAATCTCCATCTTCATCGATTCGAGGATCATGATCTCGCCTTCGACCTCGACCTTGTCGCCCGGCTTGAGCTGGATTTTCCAGACATTGCCGGCGATTTCCGACTTCACGTTGACGACGGCCATGCGTGGAATGTCTCCTCGACCTTTGGAAAGATTTTTCCGCTACCCGTCGCGCCAAAGCAAGCGCTGCCTCGTACACACCGGCGCCCATGAGCGAGGCGGGGCGATTGACCGCAGAGATCGTTCCGTCCTGCAGAGTGGAGCGGCCGGTGCGTTCGATGCATGAACCGGCGTCGTTGCAGAGCACGAGACTTGGCCGCATCGGCGCCGTCGTGGCGCCGTCGTGGCGCCGGCGATCAGGGCGCCCGCCGCGCGGGGCTGCGGTCGAGACGACGATGGGGGCTTACCGCTATATAGCTCGCATGGCCGAGGCCCCCACCGTCGACAACAAAGTCGCCGTGCTGATCCTGCAGCATCCCCAGGAGCAGGATCGCGTGCTCAGCACGGCGAAGCTGATCTGCGCGACGCTGGAGCACGCCAAGCTCACGATCGGCCTGTCATGGCGCAATCTCGGTCATGCGCTCGGCGAGCCGGCCGAGGCGAAGGACTGGGGCGTTCTCTATCTCGGCTCGACGCACGCGGTGAAGGAGAAAGGCGCGCTGGTCGCGCTCGACCGCCAGGGCGAGCCGCTGGCCGACCAAGCTACCGGCCGCGCCGGCCTCAAGGGCATCGTCGCGCTCGACGGCAACTGGGCCCAGGCGAAGGCGCTGTGGTGGCGCAACGCCTGGCTGACCAAGCTGCGCCGCTTCGTGGTCGTGCCTGACGGTCCGTCGCTCTACGGCGACCTGCGCCGCGAGGCGCGGCCGGATGCGGTCTCGACGCTCGAAGCCGTGGCGCTCGCACTGGCTGCGCTGGAAGGCGATGGTGCGGTGCGGGAAGCGCTGCTGGTCCCGTTCAAGGAGCTGCTGTCCAAGGCGCGTGTGGCCGGTATCCGGGACAGCAAGAGGGACTATCGGAACAGAAGGCGCCGCAGATAGCCTTTCTTCGCTGGGACCGCGTCACTCCGAGGCGCTCGTGCTCGAGTGCAAGAAAAGAGCGGCACGGAGTGCCGCCGTCCCAGCCCTGAGGCTATAGTCTCGCCATGCTCGACCAACCGCAGGTCCCTGTTGCCCAGCGCACCAATCCCGAACGCTCGTTCAAGGAAGAGGTGAGGGCGTTGCGGCTTGGCGATGGCGAGGTGTTCCGCGGCGAGGGCATCCTGGCGGTCACCAAGGCGATCCTTCAGTCGGGCGTGGCCTATGTCGGCGGCTACCAGGGCGCGCCGGTGTCGCATCTGGTCGACGTATTGGTCGAGAGTCAGGACCTGCTCGACGAACTGGGCGTGCATCTCGAGACCTGCACCAACGAGGCCTCGGCGGCGGCGATGCTGGGCGCCTCGATCAACTACCCGATGCGCGGCTGCGTCACCTGGAAGTCGATCGTCGGCACCAACGTGGCGGCCGACGCGCTCTCCAACCTCGCCTCGCCCGGCGTGATCGGCGGCGCGCTCATCGTGATCGGCGAGGACTACGGCGAAGGCGCCTCGATCATCCAGGAGCGCACCCAGGCCTATGCCTTGAAGTCGTCGGTCTGGCTGATGGACCCGCGGCCGTCGCTGCCGGCGATCGTGCGCTGCACCGAAAAGGCGTTCGAGCTTTCCGAAGCGACCAACACGCCGGTGATGATGGAGCTGCGCATCCGTGCCTGCCACGTCACGGGCGAGTTTATCGCCAAGGACAACAAGGTGCCGGCCGTGTCGCGCAACCAGCCGCTCGCCAATCCGGCGGTCCACAACTACGACCGCATCTCCCACCCGCCCTCGACTTACATGCACGAGAAGATGAAGGTCGAGGTGCGCCAGCCGGCCGCCGAGCGCTTTATCGTCGATCACGGCCTGAACGAGTTCTTCCCCGGCGAGCGCAGCGATCTCGGCATCATCGTTCAGGGCGGCATTACCAACGTGCTGGTGCGCGGCCTCGACCGGCTCGAGGTCGGGGGCAAGGTGCCGACGCTGGTGCTCAACGTCACGCATCCGCTGGTGCCCGACCAGATCGCCGATTTCTGCAAGGGCAAGCGCGCCGTTCTGGTCGTCGAGGAGGGCGCGCCCGACTATATCGAGCAGGCGATCCACGCGTGCTTGCGCAAGCGCGACATCGACACGAAGGTCTACGGCAAGGACGTGCTGCCGATGGCGGGCGAGTACACCGCCGAGGTGGTGACCGACGGCCTGTTGAAGTTCTTCGCCCGCGCCGCCAACGACATCGACCTCGACGGCCCGCGCCAGCGCTTCGAGGCGGCCTGGGCTGGCCGTGCCGAGGCCCAGAAGATCCTGGGCGGCCCGCTGCCGTTGCGGCCGCCGGGTTTCTGCGTCGGCTGTCCCGAGCGCCCGGTCTTCTCGGCGATCAAGCTGCTCGAGCGCGAGGTCGGCAAGGTCCATATCTCGAGCGACATCGGCTGCCATTCCTTCGCGACGCTGGCGCCGTTCAATCTGGGCAACTCGATCCTTGGCTTCGGCATGTCGCTCGCTGCGGCGGGCGCGGTGGCGCCCGTCATGCAGAAGCGCACCATCTCGGTGATGGGTGACGGCGGCTTCTGGCACAACGGCCTGCTGTCAGGCGTGGCGTCGTCGATGTTCAACCGCGGCGACCGCGTGCTGGTCATCATGCAGAACGGCTACACATCGGCGACTGGCGCGCAGTTCATTCCCAACACCTCGGGCAACCGGCGCGACGGACAGACGACGTCGGACATCGCTGCCACCCTGAAGGCGATGGGTGTGAGCTGGCTGCGCACTATCCGGACCTACAACGTCGGCACCATGCTCAAAACGCTGCGCGAGGCGATGAGCACCGACGAGAAGGGCCTGAAGGTGATCGTCGCCGACGGCGAATGCCAGCTCGCCCGCCAGCGCCGCATCCGCCCGAAGATCGCCGCCGACCTCAAGGCCGGCAAGCGGGTGGTGCGCACCCGCTTCGGCATCGACGACGAGGTCTGTACCGGCGATCACTCCTGCATCCGGCTGTCCGGTTGTCCGTCGCTGGTAGTGAAGCCCAGCCCTGATCCGTTACGCACCGATCCGGTGGCTCATGTGAACAACGGCTGCGTCGGCTGCGGCCTGTGCGGCGAGGTGGCGGATGCCGCCGTCCTCTGCCCGTCCTTCTACAAGGCCGACATCGTCCAGAACGCGACCTGGTGGGATCGGCTGGTGTGGAAGCTGCGGTCCAAGGTGATTGGAGCGATGGCGTGTTGATGTCTTCTGCTGGGGGTGCGCCACTCCAGTGGCGCGTCATATGGACCGCGAGCTTCCAGCTCGCTCATGAGCGCGCAGGATGCGCGCGGTCCAGAAGAGCATGAAACCCATCACCATCCTGATCGGTGCGTTGGGCGGCGATGGCGGCGGTGTGCTGTGCGACTGGATCATCGCCGCGGCGCATAGCCAGGGGCTGGGTGTGCAGGCGACGCAAATTCCCGGCGTTGCTCAGCGCACGGGCGCCACCACCTATTATCTCGAGGTCATGCCGGCGCGTGGACCGCATGAGGCCGTGCTGGCGCTCAATCCGGCGATCGGCGAAGTCGACGTGGCGCTCGCGACCGAGCTGCTGGAAGCCGGCCGTATGATCTTCAACGGCTTCGTCACGCCAGAGCGTACCACGCTGATTGCTTCGACCCATCGCGTGCTGGCGATCGCCGAACGGTCAGCGATGGGCGAAGGCAGCTTCGATGTCGGTCGCCTGCTGCGCGCGGTGAAGGAGCGCAGCAAGGCACAGATCCTGTTCGACATGGACCAGGCGGCGGAGGAAAGCGGTGGCGTGATCAACGCCGTGCTGCTGGGCGCGCTCGCGGGCTCGGGCAAGTTGCCGATCCCTGACGGTGCGTTCGAGGCGGCGATCCGTGAGGGCGGAAAGGCCGTCGACACCAATCTTGCGGCCTTCGCTTTTGGTCGCGGCCACGCGCGCGGCGAGCTCGAGCAGGCGGTACGCGAGCATCGCAAGCGCCAGACGGCGGCGCAGGGTGTCGAGGATTTGATCGCACGGGCACGCAGGGACTTTCCGGCGCCGAGCCTCGACGTGGTCGAAGAGGGCATCTGCCGCCTCGCCGCCTACCAGGACCGCCGCTACGCCGCGCTGTTCCTCGATCGCCTCGCCGGCCTCGACGCCGCGATCGTGCGCGAAGGGGCGCGTCATCTCGCGGTGCGCATGTCCTATGAGGACGTGATCCGCGTGGCCCAGGCCAAGACCTCGCGCGAGCGGCTGGAGCGGGTGCGCGCCGAGGTGCGGGCCAAGCCGCACGAGCCACTCGATATCACCGAGCATTTCAAGCCCGGCAACGAGGAGATCGCGGCGATGCTGCCGCCGTCGCTGGCGCGCTGGCTGCTGGCTCGGCCCGCGTTCCATTTCTCGATGCATGTGCGTAGCACGACGGTCTGGGGCTTCGCCCGGCTGCGCCTGCTGGCCGGCCTGCGCTGGTGGCGGCCGCGCACCTGGCGCTATGCCGAGGAGCAGGCCGAGATCGAGCGCTGGCTCGGGCAGATCAGGGCAGCGCAGGCGCTCAGCCTCGACCTGGCGCGCGAGATCGCCGAATCGGCGCGGCTGATCAAGGGCTACGGCGACACGCACAAACGCGGGCTGGGCAACTACCGGCGCATCACCGACGAGATCATTGCTCCGGCGCTGGCGGGCCGTATGCCGGTGACGAAGGCAGCCGATGCCGTCGCCAACGCGCGCGTGGCGGCGCTGGCCGATCCCGACGGCGGCGCGCTCGACCGGACCCTGGCGGCGATCGCGGCATGACGGCGGCGACGATCGATCTCGCGGCATTGGCCCGCCGCGATGCCTTCTGCGCGGATCTCGGCATCGAGCTGGTCGACTCCTCGCTCGGCCGGGCGGTGACGCGGGTCACGGTCGCGCCTCAGCACTTGAACTTCCTGGGTGCCTGCCATGGCGGTCTCACCTTCACCCTGGCCGATGCCGCATTCGGCTTTGCGTCGAACTCGCGTGGTGTGGCGGCGTTCAGCATCGATTCGCACATGATCTACAATCGTGCGGTGAAGGCGGGTGAGGTGCTGACCGCGACCGCGGTCGAGATCTCGCGCTCGTCGAAGCTTGCGCACTATCGCGTTGACGTGGTGCGCGGCGACGGCAAGCTGGTCGCGGGACTGACCGGCACCGCCTTTGCCAACGGCACGCCCCTCGAGGTCTGATATGCCGCTCACCAGCCAACACGAAGTGACCGTCGAATGGGGCGACTGCGATCCGGCCGGCATCGTCTACTACCCGAGCTATTTCCGCTGGTGTGACCAGGCGACGTACCGGCTGTTCCTCGCCGCAGGCCTGAAGCGCGACGACGTGAGCAGCGGGCAGTGGAAGGAAGGCACGCCTCTGGTTGCCGCCGAATGCGCCTTCAAGCGCGCCTCGCAGCACGGCGAGAAGCTGGTGGTGGAGAGCCAGGTCGAGCGGTTCGGCCGCAGTTCGTTCACCATCCGTCACATATTCCGCAACCAGGCCGGCGAGGTCGCGGCCGAAGGCAGCGAGACCCGAATCTGGGCGAAGAAAGAGGGCGATGCGCGGTCGCTCAAGGCGGTCGCGATTCCGGAGGACGTGAAGCGTCGCTTGGGAGGCTAGTCTTTTGCTGGGAGCGCGCCACTCCAGTG
>DASXQC010001005.1:0-9009 GCA_036493235.1 Reyranella sp. | reverse complement strand
CAGCGCGACGAAGCGCTCGATCGGATGGTTGGAATGGCCGATGGTCTTGATCATGAGAGGCGCCGCACCAGGTCGATGAAGGCGAGCGTCGCGGCCGAACGTTCGTCGGTGCGGCAGGCTAAATTGAGCGGCACCTTGATGCCGGGCTTTCCGGTCAGGGGCTTGTAGGTCACGCCTTCGAGCGGCAGGCGGCTCAGCGATGCCGGCACGATGGTGATGCCGAGCCCCGCCGCCACGAGATTGAGCGTCGAGACGATGCGCGGCGCCTCCTGGACGACATGCGGGCTGAAGCCGGCCTCGGCGCAGGCGGCGATGATCACGTCGTACAGGCCGCGGCCGTCGGGCCGGCGGTAGAGGATCAGCGTCTCGTCGGCCAGATCCTTGAGGTTGAGCCGCGCGCGTTTCGTCAGGGGATGGAGTGCGGGGAAGGCGGCGACCATGTCCTCCTGCAACAGCGGATGCACCGTGATGCCTGCGGGATCGACCAGGCCGGAACGGATGAAGGCGACGTCCAGCCGATCATCGCGCAGGCCGCTCACCATGTCGCCCGAGCTGCTCTCCTCCAGCACGAACGACACGTTGGGGCGGTTGCCGCGGAACTCGCGAATCGCCCGCGCCACCAGCGGATGGAACGGCGCCGAGGTCGTGAAGCCGACGGCGATGCGGCCGACCTCGCCGCGCGCGGTGCGGCGGGCGCGGATCTTGGCATGCTCGGCCTGGGCCAGGATCTGCTCGGCGTCGGCCAGGAAGGAGCGGCCGGCATCGGTCAGGCTGACGCCGCGCGGATGACGCACGAACAGCGCCGCGTCGATCTCGCGCTCGAGCGCCCTGATCTGCTGGCTGAGCGGCGGCTGCTGGATATGCAGCTTCTCCGCCGCGCGCGTGACGTGCCCCTCATGCGCGACGGCGACGAAATAGCGGAGATGGCGCAGTTCCATGGCAGCACCCTGTCATCCTGAGCGCAGCGAAGGATCCTTCGGCTTCGCCTCAGGATGACAGACGCTGGAAGTATCGACCATACATCTACCATATATTTGAACACTGGATAAGCCGGCCGTACTGATCGGGCCCATGACGACGCTCCTGGCCCTCGGCCTTTCCGTGCTGATGATCGGCACCGCCTTCCTCTCCGGCATCTTCGGCATGGCCGGGGGCCTGATCCTGATCGGCGTGCTGCTGGTGGTCTTCCCGCTGCCCACCGCGATGGTACTGCACGCGATCACCCAGATGGCCTCGAACGGCTGGCGCGCGACCCTGTGGTGGCGCCACATCGTGTGGAAGACGATCGCCTTCAACGTCGCCGGCAGCCTGGTCTCGGTCGGCCTGTGGTCGATCTGGCTCTACGTGCCTGACAAGGCGATGGCGTTGCTGATGCTCGGCCTCTCGCCATTCGTCGTGCGGGCGATCCCCGAGAAGCTGATGCCGCGCACCTTCGGGCCGGCGCAGGTCGCGGGGACCGGCTTCGTTGCCATGATGCTGATGCTGACGACCGGCGTCACCGGGCCGCTGCTCGACACCATGTTCCTGCGTTCGCCCTTCGAGCGGCGGCAGATCATCGCCACCAAGGCCGCCTGCCAGGTCTTCAGCCACGGCTTCAAGCTGATCTATTTCGGCGCGCTGGTCGCCCAGGCTGGCCAGGTCGAGCCGTGGTTCCTCGCCATCGCGATCGCCTCGTCGATCGTCGGCACCTCGCTCGGCAAGTTCCTACTCGAGCGTCTTTCCGACAAGCAGTTCCGCGTCTGGTCGAACCGCCTGATCACGGCACTGGCCAGCTACTATGTCGGCTACGGCTTGGTCCTGATGGTGGGCATCGCCTAAACTGGGGCGTGTCCAACAGCTCCAGCGTTCCCCCAGGCTTTCAACCGGTCAAGGCGACCGGCTTCGCTGACGCCAACGGGCCGTGGTTCGAGAAGGTCGAGGGCGGCCGCGTGATCCGCGGGTTCCTGCCCGGCCCCCAGCATTCCAACACCCACGGCATCGTCCATGGCGGCATGCTGGCGGCGTTCCTCGATTCGGTGATGGGTTCGACGGTGTTCCATGTCCTGCATCGACGCTGTGTCACGGTGCGGCTCACCATCGACTACCTGCTGCCGGGCCGCGTCGGTCAATGGCTGCAGGGCGAGGCCGAACTGGTGGGCCACGATGAGCAGGTGGCGCAGGTGCGGGGCCGCCTCTATGGTCCGCGCCACGACGTGCTGTCGGGCGTCGGCGTCTTCGCGCTGCTGCATCGCCAGCGCGAGCCGAAGATCACCCGGAGCTGAGCGTGAGCGACGACAATCCACCCGAAGGTTTTTTGCGCATCGACTTCGATCGCGGTGGTCCGACGACCTTCAACGGCCATATCGGCAATCTCTATTGCAAGCGCGGCGCCAAGGGCACGCGCGAGGAGTTCGTGCTCGGCTTTCGCGTGCAGCAAACCATGTGCAATCCGGCGGGCGGCCTGCACGGCGGCATGATGATGACGGCGGCCGACCTGGTCGGGACGATGGGCGGCGGAGCGCTGGTCGGCCTGCGCAAGTTCCTGCCGACCGTGAGCATGACCTGCGATTTCGTGGCGCCGGCGCGGCTCGGCGACTGGGTCGAGGGCCGGCCCGAGCTGGTCCGTCAGACCCGCTCGCTGTTATTCACCAACATCTATCTCACGGTCGGCGAAGAGAAGATCCTGCGCGCCTCGGCGATTGCCAAGATTCCGTCCGGCGACGGCCTGACCTTCGGCCGCGCCAAGCTAGACAGAAGTGCCGAAGTGGCTGCCAAGGGCCCGGCGACCTGAATCGGTGAGCCGCACGGTGCGGCCGCGGCGCAGCCGCTCGGCCCAGCCCTTCTTGAAGAAGGTGTCGGCGATCGCAGCCCCCAGCGCCCCTGAGATGTGCGGCCGCCGCTCCGACCAGTCGAGGCACTGGCGCGCGAAGTGACGGGAATTGGCCTGCTTGGCGCCGTCGAGGTCGACGCCGAGGCGCTGGCAGAACAGCTCGCCGGTTTGCGTGAGCGACCAGTCGCGCGCGCCCTTTGGCTCGAGATGGCCGTGAGTGGTCAGCGAATCGGTGACCGCCATGCCGACCTGGCCGGCGAGATGGTCGTAGCAGGTGCGGCAGAAGCGGAGATCGGGGTCGCGCCGCCACGCGGCAGTCTTCGCCGCCGGTTGGGCGCGCTCGCCGGCCAGCGCCATCAGCGATTCGATGGCATGCGCCACTTCGCCCGAGGCGAGGCGATAGAAGCGGTTGCGGCCCTGCGCGCGAGCGGTGAGCAGGTTGGCCTCGACCATGCGGGCGAGATGGCCCGACGCGGTCTGCGCGGTCACGCCGGCGACATGGGCGAGATCCGACGCGGTGTGGGCACGGCCATCCATCATGAGCTGCAGCATGGCGGCACGCGCCGGGTCGCCCATCAAGGCGGCGACTTCGGAGAGAGCGTTCACGGTGATCATGCCCCAATCTAGGGTCGCGCGCGCGAGCCCGCCACGGCCAATAGTTCGGCCATGGCCGAAGTATTCTTGCACGACCGGACAGGGCCGACAGTCAACAGGCCGTCATGGTAAGGCCGATCCATGCCGGATTTTTCGACGCTCGCCCTCTTCGCCCTGGCCTGTCTCGCTCTGACAGCAACGCCGGGCCCCGACATGCTGCTGATCGCCTCGCGCAGCGCCAGCCAGGGTCGGGCTTCCGGTTTTGCCACGCTAGCGGGCATCCAGGCCGGCACCTACTGCCATGCGCTGGCTGCCGCCTTCGGGCTTTCGCAATTGTTCATCGCCGTTCCGATCGCCTACGACGTCGTTCGCTACGCAGGTGCCGCTTACCTGCTCTATCTCGCCTGGAAGACGTTCCGCTCGACCGGGACCGTGCTCGCGCCGAACGCCACCATGCGCCGCTATCCCATCGGCGTGGTCTTTCGGCAGGGACTGCTGACCAACCTGCTCAACCCTAAGATGGCGCTGTTCGTCCTGGCGCTGTTCCCGCAATTCGTCCAACCGTCGGCCGGCTCGGTCGCCGTGCAGATCATGGTGCTCGCCACCGTGCTCAACCTGATCGGACTGGTGGTGAACGGCGCCGTGATCGTGATGGCGAGCGGTATGGCGCGCCTTTTCGCTTCAAAAGGCCGCTGGCGCCGCGCGCCACAGGTTCTGCTCGGAACGGTATTCGCAGGCCTCGCGCTCAGGCTCGCCTTCGACGGCAGGCGATAAGAGACTACTTCCACTTCGGGTTGGCGATGGCGATCTTGTCGGCGGTGGTGGCTTCGAGATGGGCCATCAGCTCGGAATCGCGCTCGTCGCGTTCGCCGGTGCGCAGTTGCCGGGCGAGCTCGCGGGTCAGCTCGGGCAGCGTGCCGTCGCGGCCGAGCAGCTTCCTGAGGCGCGCGAGTTCGCGGGCATCGGCGTCGGGTGCGAAGCGCCATTCGCGCTCGAGGATGGCAAGCGAGTTCACCGCGACGCGCATCTGGAAGCCGAGCCGCGGATCGCTACGGTCGAGCGCCGGCGTCGCTTCCTCGCGCAGAAAGTCGGCGATGGCATTCAAAAGTTCGGAAGCGGTGGGACGATCCTGCGCCATCAGCGCGATTCCTCGAGGAGCTGCAGCAAGTCGACCTCGGTCTCGACCGCGCGGCGGCCGATCGAGGCGAGCTCCATCGATTTCACCGAGCCCGAGAGATGGCGCCACGCCTGGGTGAGGCAGATCACGCCCCAGCGCACGGTCCCGAACACTTCCCACCAATGCGCCCGCGCCGGATCAACCTCGACGCCGCCCGCGCGCCGATAGGCGGCCCACAGATCCTCGCGGCTGCCGAAGCCGCCGGCCGGCTTGTCGACCGAGCCGAATCGCCAGCTCTTGACGCACACCCAACCGAGATCCTCGATCGGATCGCCGAGATGGGCACCCTCCCAGTCGAGGATCGCGGTGACGCCGGTTTCGTCGGCGAGGTAGTTGCCGGTGCGAAAATCGCCGTGCACCAGCAAGGACCGCCCGGTCGGCGGTGGCCGGCGCCGGTCGAGCCACGACAGCGCCAATTCGAACACCGGCTGCGGCTGGTTGAGCGAATCGAGGGCGGCGCGCAGGGCGGCGACCTGGTCCGCGGCCTCGCGATGCGGCAGCGGCGGCAGGTTCGCCGTGTCGACGGCATGGATGCGTGCGACGATCTCACCGAGTTGGCCGGCGATCTTCTCGCGGGCCTCTGCGTAGGGCGGATCGCGCAGGAGCTTGCGGGCGATGGCGATGCCGCCGACCCGGCGCATGACGAAGGCCTCGCCGAGGCCGTCCGACGGTCCGAGCTCGAACAGCACCTCCGGCGCCCGCACGCCGCCCTTGAAGGCCGCCCGCAGCACGCCGAACTCGGTGGGACGATCGAGCGAGGTGGCACTCGCCTTCTCACGGCCGCCGGTGGTCGGTGGATCGCGCCGCAGGATCAGCTCGTGGCGCGCGTCCGCGACGAGGGCGTCGAAGCTCCAGGTCTGGCGCGAGGCGCCACCCGATTCGCGGCGCAATCCCTCGATGGTCGCCGGTCCGCCGAAGTGCCGCGCTGCGGCCAATGCCAGGCCGGCGGCAACGGTTTCGGCCTCAGTGCCCTTATGCACGGTCATATGTGAACGGTCATTCATGCCGACTGTGGCACAGGCCCTGTCG
The DNA here is from genome assembly GCA_036493235.1 of Reyranella sp. Classification (GTDB taxonomy): domain Bacteria; phylum Pseudomonadota; class Alphaproteobacteria; order Reyranellales; family Reyranellaceae; genus Reyranella. The sequence goes on along the minus strand of DASXQC010001005.1, from coordinate 3,400 downwards.
CATGGTAAGAGGGCGGCCCAATGGGAGAGACTCGGTTGTCCGATTTCGCGGCCATGAACGGCCTCTATCTCGAAGACCTCAAGGTCGGCATGTCGGCGATGTTCGGCAAGACCGTGACCGAGGCCGACATCGTGGCCTACGCCGGCGTGTCGGGCGACACCAACCCGATCCACCTGCATGACGGCTTCGCCCGCACCACGCGATTCGGCCAGCGCATCGCCCACGGCATGCTGAGTGGCAGCTTCATCTCGGCGGTGATCGGCACCAAGCTGCCGGGCCCGGGCTCGGTCTACGTCTCGCAGACCATGAACTTCATGGCGCCGGTGCTGATCGGCGAGACCATCACCGCCGTTGCCACCGTCACCGCGATCGACGAACGCCGCCGTCGTGTGACGCTCAAGACCCAGTGCCTGAACGGCGACAAGGTCGTGATCGACGGCGAGGCGACCATCCTCGTCCCGCGTCGCGATTCCGCGAAATGATCCCCGTCTTCGACGACTGGCAGTCCGTCCCGCCGCAATGGACCGGCGGTGCGATCGCGCTGGGGAATTTCGACGGTGTGCACAAGGGCCATCAGGCGCTGATCGCCCGCACCGCCGAGGAGGCGCGCACGCTCGGCGCGCCGCTGGTCGCGCTCACCTTCGAGCCGCATCCGCGCCGCTTCTTCGTGCAGGATACCGGACCGTTCCGCCTCACCCTGCTGCCGGCCAAGGTGCGGCTGCTCGAGGAGCGCGGCGTGCAGGCAGTCCTGGCGCAGCGCTTCGATCCGGCGTTCGCGGCAATCACGGCGCAGGATTTCGTCGACAGGGTGCTTCTCGAGGGCCTGGGTGCGCGCCATGTCGTGTGTGGTTACGACTTCACCTTCGGTGCGCGCCGCATCGGCAATGTCGAGCGGCTGCGCGAACTGGCGGCCGAGCGGGCGTTCGGTGTCACCGTCCTCGACCCGGTGATGCACGAGGGGGAGATCTACTCCTCGACCCGCATCCGCGAGGCGCTGCGTGCCGGCTGGCCGAGCGAGGCCTCGGAACTGCTGGGCCATCCCTGGGAGATCGAGGGCCCAGTCGAGCAAGGCGACCAGCGCGGCCGCACGATCGGCTTCCCGACTGCCAACGTGGCGCTGGGCGAACATCTCCGTCCACGCTACGGCGTATACGCCGTGCGGGCGCTGGTCGGTGGAACATGGCGCAACGGCGTGGCCAACCTCGGCAAGCGGCCGACCTTCGGCAAGCTGCAGGAGAATTTCGAGGTCCACCTGTTCGACTTCTCGGACGAGATCTACGGCCAGGTCCTGCGGGTTCAACTGATCGAGTTCATCCGGCCGGAAATGAAGTTCGCCGGCCTGGATGCGCTCAAGGCGCAGATCGCGGCCGACGGCCAGGCAGCGCGGGCGATTCTCGCCGGCTGATGCTCTCCTGCACCGTGACAGGGGGTGGGTGACAGGTGACACAAACGTGCCACAATCCTTATTTTGTGGATATCCGAGCGCTGTCACGCCGGTGACAGTGCAGGTGACAGTGACATGTCGGGGCTCCTTGACCCCCTGCACCCCCGTCCCTAGATTGCCGGCCCCATGGTAATAAGGGCCTCTCGGGAGCGAATTAGCCGCCCGGTCCGCTAGCAGCGGCCGGGTTTTTTGAGCCTGCCTGTGTGCCGGGGGTGAACCGGTGCCCCCGCCCCGAATGCCGAGAGTTCGTCGTGACAACCGACTATAAATCCAGCGTTTTCCTGCCCAAGACTGACTTCCCCATGCGCGCCGGGCTCCCCAAGAAGGAGCCGGAGCTGCTGAAGCGGTGGGCCGATATGGACCTGTTCCACCGCCTGCGCAGCGAGAGCAAGGGCCGGCCGAAGTTCGTCCTGCATGACGGCCCGCCCTACGCCAACGGCAATCTCCACATCGGGCATGCGCTGAACAAGATCCTCAAGGATCTCGTCACACGCACCCAGCAGATGCTGGGCAAGGACTCCCATTACGTGCCGGGCTGGGACTGTCACGGCCTGCCGATCGAATGGAAGATCGAGGAGGAGTACCGCGCCAAGAAGCAGGACAAGGACCAGGTGCCGGTCGGCGAGTTCCGCCGCCAGTGCCGCGCCTTCGCGGATCACTGGATCAGCGTGCAGCGCGAGGAGTTCAAGCGGCTCGGAGTCGAGGGCGACTGGGACAACTACTATTCGACGATGAAGTACGAGTCCGAGGCGGTGATCGCGGGCGAACTCGGCAAGTTCCTGATGAATGGCGGGCTCTACAAGGGCTCCAAGGCGGTGCTCTGGTCGGTGGTCGAGAAGACCGCGCTGGCCGAGGCCGAGATCGAGTATCACGATCACACCTCCGACACGGTGCATGTCCGCTTCCCGGTTCTGAAGTCGAAGGATGGCAAGCTCGACGGCAGCTCGGTGGTGATCTGGACGACCACGCCGTGGACCATCCCGGGCAATCGTGCGCTCGCCTTCGGCAAGGACATCGCCTACGTGCTGGTCGAGGTCATCGCGGTCGGCGAGGGCAGCAAGGCCCATGTCGGGGAGAAGATGGTGCTGGCCAAGGATCTCGTCGGCGCCGTCGCCGAGACCGGGAAGTTCACGGCGAAGGTTATCGCTGACTTGAGCCCCTCAGACCTCGAAGGCCTGCTTGCGGCGCACCCGTTGCGTGGGCAGGGCTACGACTTCGACGTCCGCCTGCTCGAAGGCGACTTCGTCACCGCCGACGCCGGCACCGGCTTCGTGCACATCGCGCCGGGCCATGGCGCGGACGACTACGAGCTCGGCGTCGCCAACGGCGTCGAGGTGCCGGACACGGTGGCCGAGGACGGCTCCTACTATCCTCACGTGCCGCTGTTCGCGGGGCTGCAGGTCTACACCTCGGTCGGCAAAAAGGGCCCGGCCAACAAGGTCGTGACCGAGGCGCTCGACAAGACGGGCAAGCTGCTGGCCACCGGCCGCATCACGCACTCCTATCCGCATTCCTGGCGCTCCAAGGCGCCGGTGATCTTCCGCAACGCGCCGCAGTGGTTCATCGCCATGGACAAGCCGATCGCCGAGATCGGCGGCACGCTGCGCGAGAAGGCGCTTCAAGCGATCGACGCCACGCGCTTCGTGCCGCGCGCGGGCTACAACCGCCTGCGCTCGATGATCGAGCAGCGGCCCGACTGGTGCGTCTCGCGCCAGCGCGCCTGGGGCGTGCCGATCGCGGTGTTCGTCGATAAGAAGACTGGCGAGCCCCTGCGCGATCCCGAGGTGATGGCGCGCGTGGTCGAGGTGTTCAGGTCCGAGGGCGCCGACGCCTGGTTCGAGAGCCCGCCCGAGCGCTTCCTCGGCAACGCCTACAAGGCCGAAGACTTCGAGCAGGTGCGCGACATTCTCGATGTCTGGTTCGATTCGGGCAGCACGCACGTCTTCACGCTCGAAG
>DASXQC010001004.1:0-1954 GCA_036493235.1 Reyranella sp. | reverse complement strand
GCCCTATCGCTGGGCCAAGCCGTTGAGCGATCCGGTCGGTGGCACCGATGCCAACAACGGCCGTCATCCCGCCGAGATGCTGCAGCCCACGCCGGACAAGGACGCGCCGGCCTGGACCGTCGAGCTGCTCGACGGGAACCTGCATCTCAGCGACGCCTGCCTGCGGCTCTACGGCCATCCCGGTCTGCTGACTGTGGCTGCGTCGATCCTCGGTGACGACTTCGTGCCGTACAACGAGGTGACCTTCGTGAAGGAGCCCGGCCTCGGCCCGTCAGTGGCCTGGCACCAGGACGGCACGACGCACTGGATCGCACCCGACTGGGACCAGGGCGCGCACGGCTTCAACTTCATGACCCAACTCTATCCCAGCATCGCGGCGAACTGCGTCTGGGTCCTGCCGGGCAGCCACAAGCGCGGCAAGGCCGACATCAGGAAGATGGTGGCTGACGCAGGCTCCGATCGCATCGAGGGCGCGGTGCCGATGCTGTGTGACGCTGGCGACACGATCGTCACCAATCGCCAGCTGGTGCACGGCTCGTTCGCCAACAGCTCGCCCGACCGGCGCATCACGCTCAACGAGGGCTTCTTCCCACGCAGGCGCGTGCTGAACGTCACGACCCGGCGCCTCACCGGCAAGGTCGAGACCTACGATCTGGCACGCATCGACGCCCGCACCCGCATCCTGCAGATCGCGATCGACGCCCGCCATCAGCGCTTCCCGCAGGAGACCGCTTACGTCTACCGACCGCTCGCCGGCCACGAAGGCGAGAACCGCTGGAACGAGGCGAACCGCGCCGGCGTGCTGAAGAACTACAACCAGCTCGACATGTTCATCTGACGGGGGATGGCGTGACTTTCGCGCGCGTCCTGCTCCCCCTGCTTCTCGCGACCGGCTGCGCGGCGCAGCCTTCCGGCCCCTGGCGGAAACCCGGCATCGATGAGCCGACGCAGGCCCGCGATACCGCGGCCTGCCGCAGTGCCGCCCAGGCCGCAGCGCTCCGCAGCTACCCCTCCAGCGGCGGCCCCGCGGGCCTCGGCGCCGCCGGCGCAGTCGCCGCACAGCAGCGCGACACCGCCGGCCGCGCAGCGGTCGAAGCCGCGCGGTTCGACGACTGCATGTCCGCCAAGGGCTACCGTCGTTCCTAGTGCGGGTTCGCCGGCCGTTCCGGGGGATTTCGCTGCGCCGACCCCCTGTCTTTTGCTAGAACGCTGGCGACGTCTTCCTGCAGAGAAATTGCCAGATGAAATCGCCTACTGTCCTCATCGACCGCCATCCCGGCCGCTCCACCCAGACGATTGGCATCGCGCGCGCGATCGGCGCCGACCCGGACCTGATCCACGAGCCGTCGGTCGGCGTCGTCGGCACCAAGGGCGACAGCCAGTGCTACCTGGGCGTCATGGCCAAGGTCGAGGCGATCCATAACAAGCTCAAGGGCCGGGTCGGGGCGGGCCAGGGCCAGCTCAAGCTGCGCCTGGTGCAGCCGGAGTACACGGTCGCGATCTCCGACGGCATCCGCAACGGCACACGCGAGATGCGCTACTCGCTGATCGGTCGCGAGGTGACCAACGACTCGCTGTGCGAGCATCTGAGCGCCACCGGACTCCTCGGCACGATCGCGGTCGTGGCCTGCGACAAGCCGCCGGTCGGCACGCTCGCCGCCCTGCTCGAGCACAACCGCCCCTCGATCATCATGTCGGACGGGCCAATCCATCCCGGCCATGATCCCAAGACCGGTGAGGCGCTCGACATCGTCAGCGCCTACCAGGTTGCGGGCAACCCCGACGCCGCCTTTCGCGAGCACATCGCCCTTCACGCCTGCCCCGGCATCGGCAGCTGCGGCGGCATGTTCACCTATAACACCATGCAGACCTTCATCGGCGTGGTCGGCATGGAACCACTGCACATGGTGGCGCCGCCGTCCGACGATCCGCGCCGCACCAACGAGTTCGCGGC
>DASXQC010001003.1:0-6382 GCA_036493235.1 Reyranella sp. | reverse complement strand
CGACTGAAACCGTGTGTCCTCCGCGTGATCGGCGAACCGCCCGGCGACCGGCAGGGCGAGCGGGCCGGCCTATCGCCTGAAGCGGCCCGAGGTCAGCCCCGCCGCGATGTAGCGGCGGACCGCAAAGAACAGGGCGATGGGCGGTAGCGCATAGATCAGCGAGGCCGCCACCGGATAATTCCAGGGCGCATATTCATTGTCGAAAAAGGTGGCGAGCGATATCGCCACGGTCTTGTTGCCGGGAGAGCCGAGCAGGATGAACTGGTACAGGTACTCGTTCCAGGCGGTCAGAAACGCGAAGATGCCGACGACCGCCAGGGCCGGTGCCATGAGCGGCAGATAGATCCGCGTGTAGACCTGCACGGGCGTCGCGCCATCGATCCGCGCCGCGTCGTCGAGCTCGATCGGGATCAGCCGCCCATACCACTGAAGGATCAGGAGCGCGTAGGGAACGGCAAAGGTCACGTTCGCCGCGATGACTGCCCACAGGGTATCGAGCAGGCCGTACTTGTGCATCAGCAGGTAGAACGGGATGACGAGGAAATAGACTGGCACCGTGTACAGGAGCAGCGCAGCGGTCGACATCGCGCCGCCCTTGCCGCGCCACATGCGCCCCAGCGCGAAGCTGCCAAGCGAACTGACCAGCGCAGTGAAGGCCATCGTCATGGCACCGATGAAAAGGCTGTTGCCGAACTGGAGCCAGAAATCCTTGAGGTACCAGTAGCCTTCGAAGAACACCCCGGCGAAGGCCTTGAGCGTCGGGTCCGACGGCCAGATGTCGCCCGTGAATTCTGTATCGCCCTCGGGATCGAGGGCGATCAGCAGCAGGTTGTAGATCGGCAGCAACCACCAGATCAGCAACGCGACCGAGAGCACACCCACCCCCGCCGCACCGGCCCTTCGACGCCACCGGTAGGTCGACCGGCGCCGGAAATGGAGGGCAGTGACGCTCATAGCTGCACCTCCCTCGTCTGAAGCCGGCGGATCAGCAGGACTCCGGCCGGGATCAGCACGGGCAGCGCCGCCATCACGGCGGCGACCCCGAGGTCGGGGCGACCGCTGTCGAGCAGAAACTCGACGCCAACCGTTGCCAGGACGGCGGTCGATCCGAGCGGTGCTCCGCCCGACACCATGTCAGGCGTGTTGTAGTCCCCGAGCACCCAGATCGTCGCCAGCAGCGTGCAGACGAAATAGAGGTTCGCCAGCAGCGGGATGACCACGTGAACGAAGCGGCGCAACCCGGTGGCGCCGTCGACCTCGGCGGCGTCATAGAGGTCCTGCGGGATAGCCATGCGCCCGGCGAGGAAGATCAAGGTCCACAACGGCATGGTCTTCCAGGTGTAGGCGACGATGTTGGCGCCGAGCGCCAGCCAGTAGTGGCTTAGCCAGTCCGGACCGGCGATGCCGAACACTTTCTCGAGCAGACTGTTCAGGAAGCCCCAGTAGATCATCATCCAGTGAAAGGAAATGAAGGCAGTCTGCGCCGGCAAGACCCATGGCAGCATCGAGAGAACCAGCAGTGCCTTGACCCACCATCCGCGCCGCATGAAGAAGCCGGACAACAACAGCGCGAGAAACACGCTGGCATTCGCGCCGATACCGACATAGAGCGCGGTGCTGATCAGCGCATCGACGTACTCGTCGCTCGAGAACAGCGTGACGTACAGCGCCGGATCGCTGGCCAACCAGAGCCCATGGGCGATCGGAAAGACGGCAAAAGCGAGCAGAACGCCGACATACGGCATGATGAACGCGACCGCCCAGGCGAACTCGGATCCATGAATATGGCTGTGCCAAACTGGCGGGCGGCACCGATTCAGCCTGACTCGCCCGGCCGCGAGAATCTGCTGCGTGCTCATGCCTGGCCTCCCGTTCGCCTGAGACCACCCTGTACATTCTATCCAAGAGCCTTTTAGTTTTCCCCTTGGCCTGCGGTGGCTCGCGCTGCAGCGTGGGCGAAAGGCGCGCAGTGCCTTGACGTACTCGGCTGCGCGGGCACGGACTCAGGCGTCAATCCCGGGTGGCCAAAATTCTTCTCGAGGTGAGAAAAAGCACAGATAGTCCGCAACTGCATGGCGAGTGTAGTCTGCCGGCAAGGGAGACGCACGATGGGGCGGAGTGAACCGAACTCGGCCGCCGAGCGCGAGCGGCAAGAGAACGACACACTACGGATCCTGGCCGAAGAGTACCGGGCAATCCACGGTACGCCTCCAGGCGGTCACAACCTGGAGACGCTCGGTAATCTATACGGCGCGATCCATGCCCTGGGGGACGGCGATCACCCGCAGCCCCGCGCCGCTCTCTGTCTGTCCGGCGGCGGCATCCGCAGCGCCTCCTTCGCGCTCGGCGTGCTGCAGGCCTTCGCGGCGAAGGGTCTGCTCGATCGCTTCCACTATCTGTCGACCGTCTCGGGCGGCGGCTACATCGGCGGCTGGCTCACTGCGTGGCGCCGCAACAACGCTGCGGCTGCGCTGGCGGAGCTGAACAAGCGGGCCAACGCCCTGGGCCGGGAGCCCGAAGAGGTGCGCGGCTTACGGGCCAATAGCAACTACCTCACGCCCAAGCTCGGCATGATGTCGGCCGACACCTGGGCAATGGCAGCACTTTACCTGCGCAACGTACTGCTCAACTGGCTGATCTACCTGCCGCTGATCGTGGCCGCGATCCTGGTCCCGGTCCTGGCACAGACCACCATGGCCGCCGCGGTCTACTGGCCCGCGACCGTGCATCATGCCTTCCTTCTGGCATCGGCTCTGTTGCTGATCATGTCGCTCAACACGTCGATACGCGGCCGCCTGGCCAGCACCCGGAAGGATCGCGTGACCCAAGGGCGATTTCTGCGACACGAGTTGCTGCCGCTCTACCTCGCCGCGATGCTGATCTGCCTGTATTCGGTCGGGGACTACCGCGCACAGGTCCATCGAACATTCTTCAACACGGTCACGGTCGGCAGTGGTGCCGTCGTCGCCGCCGTCCTCTATCTCACCGCCTGGCTCTGGTTCGCGGCGCGGTCCCGCGGCCGCTTGCCGGACGAATGGCAGAAGCTCGCCGCATGGTGGACGGTCTCAGGCGCAATCGCCGGAGCTCTGATCGGTTGGGGCATCGAGATCGCCTCGGACCTCGCGAGCAGCTCGCCCCCGCCGAACAGCGTCAGCCTGGTCGTGATCTTCGGAGTCGGCTGGATCGCAGGCTCCCTCTTCATTGCCGAGGCTGTCTATCTCGGGCTGACCAGCTACACGCCGAAGAGCGACGACGACCGGGAATGGCTGGCCCGATCGTCGGGCTGGTTCCTGGCCCTGTCGATCGGCTGGGCCCTGCTGTCGGCACTCGTGTTGTTCGCACCGGACCTCCGCGACGCCTGCCAGAATTGGTTCTGGGCGCTCGTGCCGGTCGGCGGCGGTGCCGGCGCAATCGCCGCCGGCGTAGGGTCGAGCGCGAAAACGGTGGCGAGCCTGTTCGACAAGAAGAACGGTGAAAGCGTATCGATGACGACGATTCTGACCGTGGCGAGCCTGGCTTTTCTGGTCGCTCTCACCATCGTCATCGGCAAAGGCGTCGATATCGCTCTCGACTGGTGGATCGCCATGCTGGGGCAATATCCGCGCTATTTCGCGAATTTGGGCACGGCAGTCGCGATCGGCGTCGGGTTGGCGATCTGCGTTGCGATCGTCATCGGGCTGTCGGTGCCGATCAACGTCAATCGCTTTTCGTCCCATTCGCTCTACCGCAACCGGCTGGCCCGCGCCTTCCTGGGCTCGGCGCGCGGCGAGGCGGGTCTGGATTCGGATACCCGCGACCCGCTGACGGGCTTCGACACCAGGGACAATCCGCCAATGTCGGAGCTGGCGACGGCGTCGGCCGATTCGAACGGCCAGCCGCGTCTGTTTCATGTCGTCAACATGGCGCTGAATGTGGTGTCGTCGAGGAACACAGCCTGGCAGGAACGCAAGGCCCAGTCCTTCGTCGTCACGCCACAGCTCGCCGGCAACGAGTATGTCGGATTCTGGGACACGAAGGACTACGGTGACGGCATCACGCTCGGCACCGCCATGGCGATCTCCGGCGCCGCCGCCAGCCCGAACCAGGGCTATCACTCCTCGCCGTTGATCGGCCTGATCATGACGCTGTTCAACGTGCGGCTCGGCTGGTGGCTGGGCAGCCCCAAGTATCCGAAGAAGGCGGTCCGCGCCGGTCCCAAGTGGGGCATCTTCCAGGTCGCCAAGGAGCTGTTCGGGCTGACCGACGACGACAACAGCTACGTCTACCTGTCGGACGGTGGCCATTTCGAGAATCTCGGCTTGTACGAGATGGTGCGGCGGCGCTGCCACATGATCGTCGTCAGCGACGGCGGCTGCGACGAGAAATGCGCCTTCGAGGACCTCGGCAACGCGGTGCGCAAGGTCTGGATCGATTTCGGCATCAGGATCGAGTTCAAGAAGATCGAGATCAAGAAACGCGGCGTCGACAGGGCGCTCTACTGCGCGCTCGGGCGGATCTACTATCCCGAGCTGGAGGGCGCGACACGGGAGCCGGGCTACGTGCTCTACATCAAGCCGGGCTTCCACGATAACGGCACCGAGCCGCCCGACGTGGCCGCCTACGCCCTCGCCAACGTGACCTTCCCGCACGAGACGACGGCCGATCAGTTCTTCTCCGAGTCCCAGTTCGAAAGCTATCGCTCGCTCGGCAAGTTCATCGTCGACACGATCCTCGGCGAGCCGGCGTCGCGGCCCGACAAGTTGGCGCCGACCGTGGCGCTGCAGCCCTATTGGAAGCGTCTCTCCGAGTATATCGCCCAGTACGATAGTGGTCCGCCGGCCGCGAAGCTCGACCAGCCGATCTAGGCACGGCGCGCGACAATCGCTTTCCAGATCCTCTCCGGCGTCGCCGGCATGTCGATCGCCTGAACGCCCGCGGGTTTGAGCGCGTCGAGCACGGCAGCCATCACCGTCTGCGGCGCGGAGATGCAGCCCGCCTGGCCCGAGCCTTTCACGCCGAGCGGGTTGGCCTCAGTCGGCCGCTCGACCAGCGCGATGTCGAAGGACGGCAGGTCCTCGGCGCGCGGTACCGCGTAGTCGGTGAACGAGCCGCTCAGAAGCTGCCCTGACTCGGGATCGTAGACGGTATGCTCGAGCAGTGCCTGGCCGATGCCCTGGGCCACGCCGCCCTGCACCTGGCCCTCGGTCAGCATGGGATTAATCAGCCGGCCGTAGTCGTCGATCGCGGTATAGCGCACGAGACTCGCCAAACCGGTCTCGGGGTCGATCTCGACCTCGGCGACATGGCAGCCGCTGGGGAAAGTGAAGACGTCGGTCATGTTCATCACGTGCTCGCCCACAGCGGCGCCGCTTTCGCGCGCCACGCTCAGCAGCGGGATGCGCCGCTCGGTGCCGCGCACGGCGAAGGCGCCGGCTTCGAGCACCAGCTCGCCCTCACTCGCCTGCAGGAGATTGGCCGCCGTCGTGCGGGCGCGAGCGACGGCGGCGTCGATCGCCTTCACCACCGCCGCGCCACCCATATGCATCGAGCGCGCACCGCCATGGCCCGCGCCGCTCTTCACCGCACGCGTGTCGGCCTGGACGTAGCGCACCGCCGGCATCGGCACGCCCAGCCGGTCGGCGGCGATCTGGGCGTACGCGGTCTCGTGCCCCTGCCCGTTCGATTCGGTGCCGACCGCGACCGTCACGCCGCCGTCGGTCTCGAAGCGCACTTCGGCGCCCTCGTTGGGGGCGCCGCGCGAGGTCTCGAGGAAGCAGGCGATACCAAGCCCGCGCAGGCGACCGTGAGCCTTCGCCTCGGCGCGACGCGCCTCGAAACCTGCAACGTCGGCCCGCGCGATCGCGCGGTCGAGATTGTCGACGAAGCCGCCCGAATCGATGTTCATGCCCATCGCCGTCCGGTGTGGGAAGGACGCGATCAGGTTCTTGCGTCGAAGCTCGGCAGGATCGAAGCCCAGCGTGCGCGCGGCGGCCTCGATGCAGCGCTCGGTGATGTAGTTGGCCTCGGGCTTGCCGGCGCCACGATAGGCATCGACCGGCACGGTGTTGCTGAAGGCGCCGCGCACGTCGACGGCGATTGCCGGGATGTCGTAGACACCGCCATGCGCCGTCGAGGCGGCGACCGCGGCCGCGCCGGGGCCATTGCCGGAGAGATAGGCGCCGAGATTGGCCACCATCTCGATATCGAGCGCGAGGAAGCGGCCGTCCCTGGCGAGGCCGAGCCGTGCCTTCGCCGCGATGTCGCGACCTTGCGCGCTCGCGACGAACTCCTCCGACCGGTCGGCCTCCCAGCGCACCGGTTGGCCGAGCTTGCGCGCGGCCCACAGCAGCAGGATCCATTCGGGATAGAGGAAGTTCTTGGTGCCGAAGCCGCCGCCGACATC
>DASXQC010001002.1:0-7020 GCA_036493235.1 Reyranella sp. | reverse complement strand
TCGTCACGCAGCGCCGGCTCCATTATGTAGTCAGCGTCAAGACGCAGAATCCAGATACTTGTCACCCCGGTTTCGGCTGTGGCGAAGCGCCATTGCTCGGCGTGGGTGTCGAACGGTCGCTTGAAGACGCGGGCGTTGGGGAAGCGGGCGACGATCGCCAGCGTATCGTCGGTCGAGCCACTGTCGACCACCACGACCTCGCGCGCCCAGGTCAGGCGTTCGAGCGACCGGCCGATGTTGGCGGACTCGTTGTAGGTCAGGATGACGGGAGTGATGTCGGCCAGCACGGCGCTGAATCAAAGGATGGCGGCTATGTGGTTGCTATAAGGGAACTTTCCGGCTGAAACCAGTTACTTTCATCAAAATTGCAATATTGTGCGTGACAAAATCGCCGCGATGGGTTGACGCTTCGGCACCGAGCGCGCAAACGAACGCCCAGACCCCTATAAGTCAAAGGCTTGAGGACACATGTCGAAGGATGATCTCGTCGTGGTGACGGGCGCCGGTGGCTTCATCGGCGGCCATCTGGTCAAGGTTCTGCAGGAGCGCGGCCACAAGAAGATCCGCGGCGTGGACGTGAAGCCGCTCAACGAGTGGTACCAGAAACATCCGGGCGTCGAGAACCAGGTGGGCGACCTGTCCCTGCTCGAGCCCTGCCGGACCGCCGCCAAGGGCGCCAAGATGATCTACAACCTCGCCGCCGACATGGGCGGCATGGGCTTCATCGAGACCCACAAGGCCGAGTGCATGCTGTCGGTGCTGGTGAGCACGCACATGCTGGTCGCCGCCAAGGAAGCCGGCGCCGAGCGGTTCTTCTATTCGTCGTCGGCCTGCGTCTACAACGGCGACAAGCAGACCGACGCCAACGTCACGGCACTCAAGGAAGCGGATGCCTACCCTGCCCTGCCGGAAGACGGCTACGGCTGGGAGAAGCTGTTCAGCGAGCGCATGGCGCGCCACTACCGCGAGGACTACGGCATCGCCACCCGCGTCGCGCGCTACCACAACGTCTACGGCCCGGAAGGCACCTATGACGGCGGCCGCGAGAAGGCGCCGGCCGCGATCTGCCGCAAGGTCATCGCCGCCAAGCTCTCGGGCAAGCACGAGATCGAAATCTGGGGCGACGGCGAGCAAACCCGCTCGTTCATGTACATCGACGACTGCACCACGGGCACGATCAAGCTCGCCCAGAGCGACATCATCGAGCCGCTGAACATCGGCTCGGACGAGCTGGTCTCGATCAACCGGCTGGTCGACATCGTCGAGAAGATCGCCGGCGTGAAGCTGAAGCGCTCCTACAAGCTCGACGCTCCCAAGGGCGTGCGCGGCCGCAACAGCGACAACGACCTGATTAAGAAGCTGATGAACTGGGCCCCCTCCATCCGTCTCGAGGACGGCATGGAGAAGACCTACAAGTGGATCCACGACGAGATGACCTCGGGCAAGGTCTCGGTCGTCAACGCACTCCCCAAGCAGGCACTGGCGGCACAGTAAGCGACCCGCGACACGCAAAGAAAAAGGGGCCTGGGAGGGCCCCTTTCCTTTTCGGCGGCTCGTCTCAACGGCCGATGCCGCGGACGCTCTTGTTGCTCTTCAGGAGGGTGTCGAAGTACTCGATCGTCTTCTTGAGGCCGGTCTCGAGGTCGACCTTCGGCTCCCACTTGAGCTCCTTGCGCGCCAGCGTGATGTCGGGGCAGCGCTGCAGCGGGTCGTCGGCCGGCAGCGGCCGCGTGTGCACGACCTTCGACTTGCCGCCGACGATCTTGACGACGCGCTCGGCCAATTCCTTGACCGGGAGCTCGACCGGGTTGCCGAGATTGACCGGGCCGGTGAAGTCATCCGCCGTGTGGTCCATCAGCCGCAGCCAGCCGTCGAGCTGGTCGTCGACGTAGCAGAAGGCGCGCGTTTGCATGCCGTCGCCGTAGAGCGTGATGTCCTCGCCCTTCAGCGCCTGGACGACGAAGTTCGACACCACGCGGCCGTCGTTGGGATGCATGCGCGGCCCATAGGTGTTGAAGATGCGCGCCACCTTGATGCGCAGCTTGTGCTGGCGGTGATAGTCGAAGAACAGCGTCTCAGCGCAGCGCTTGCCCTCGTCGTAGCAGGCGCGCGGCCCCAGCGTATTGACGTTGCCGCGATAGCCCTCGACCTGCGGATGCACGGTCGGGTCACCATAGACCTCGCTGGTCGAGGATTGGAAGATCTTCGCCCGCACCCGCTTGGCCAGCCCCAGCATGTTGATGGCGCCGTGGACCGATGTCTTGGTCGTCTGCACCGGATCGTGCTGGTAGTGGATCGGCGAGGCCGGACAGGCGAGGTTGTAGATCTCGTCGACCTCGACATAGAGCGGGAAGGTCACGTCGTGCCGCATCAATTCGAAATGCGGATGGCCGATACAGGCCGCCACGTTGTCCTTGTTGCCGGTGAAGTAGTTGTCGACGCACAGCACGTCGTTGCCCGCCGCCAGCAGGCGCTCGCAGAGATGCGAGCCCAGGAAGCCCGCACCGCCGGTCACCAAAATCCGCTTACCCATATCCCCTTCGCCTCTTGAATCTTTCCCACACCACGGCCGACACTACACGCCAAACAGACCAGGGGAAACACACGAGGATGGCCATCGAGATCGCAGGCCTCGCAGATATCGTGCGCATCCACGGGCGTCGGCAGCCCGATGGGGCGGCGCTCGTCCATGACGGTCGCACCACGACCTATGCCAAACTCGACCTGGCGGCCAGCCAAGTGGCCAATGCGCTGATCGCTGAGGGAATCCGGCCACAGGCGCGCGTGGCGCATCTCGACAAGTCGACCGACCAGTTCTTCGAGCTGCTGTTCGGCGTGGCCAAGGCCAATGCGGTGATGGTGTCGGTCAACTGGCGGCTCGCCCCGCCCGAGGTGCTGCATATCGTCAACGACGCCGAGGCCGAGATCCTGGTCGTTGGCGAAGAATACTTCCCGGTGATCGAGAAGATCGGCGACGCGCTCAAGACCGTCCGCAAAATCGTGGCGTTCGGCCGTCATCCCGACTGGGAGTCCTTTGGAGCCTGGCGCGACCGCCAGCCCGCGACCGATCCCAACCTGCCGTCCAGGCCTACCGACACGGCGGTGCAGTTCTACACCAGCGGCACGACCGGACTCCCCAAGGGCGCCGAGCTGATCAACCGCAACTTCGCCGCGATGATGCCGCTCTGGACCAGGGAATGGCTGCTGGCGCCAGGTGTGCCCAACCTCGTCTGCCTGCCGATGTTCCATATCGGCGGCGCGGGCTGGGGCATCGCCGGGCTGTTCGCGGGCGCCACCAACCACGTGATGCGCGAGTTCGTGCCGGCGCAGATCCTCGAGACCATCCAGCGCGAGCGATTGCAGGTCATGCTGCTGGTGCCGGCGATGATCCTGTTTCTGGTGCAGGCGCCGCAGATCCGCGAGACCGATCTCTCGAGCCTTCGCCTGATCGTCTACGGTGCGTCGCCGATCCCGGCCGAGCTGCTCAGGCAGGCGATGAAGATCTTCCCGTGCGGCTTCCAGCAGGTCTACGGCCTCACCGAGACGACCGGCGCGATCACCCTGCTGCCCGCCGAGGACCACGATCCGGGCGACGCGCAGAAGCTGCTGTCGTGCGGCTACGCACAGGAAGGCGTCGAGCTGCGCATCGTCGGCGACGACGGCAAGGATCTGCCGGCGGACAAGGTTGGCGAGATCGCGGTGCGCTCGGCGCAGGTGATGGGCGGCTACTGGAAACTGCCCGAGGCGACGGCGCGCGCGGTCCAGGGCGACTGGTTCTTCACCGGCGACGCGGGCTACCTCGACGACAAGGGCTACCTCTACATCTACGACCGTGTGAAGGACATGATCGTGTCGGGCGGCGAGAACATCTATCCCGCCGAGGTCGAGAGCGCACTGTTCGGCCATCCCTCAGTCGCCGACGTCGCGGTGATCGGCGTGCCCGACGCGCGCTGGGGTGAAGCGGTCAAGGCGGTGGTGGTGAAGAAGCCCAACGCCGACGTGTCGCCGGGCGAGCTCATCGAATGGGCGCGCGGGCGCATCGCCGGCTACAAGCTGCCCAAGTCGGTCGACTTCATCGATGCCCTGCCGCGCAATCCAACCGGCAAGATTTTGAAGCGCGAGCTGCGCAAGACCTACTGGGGCGAGCGCGAGCGCCAAGTGAACTGACTCGGTGAACTGAGTGCAAAAAAAGCCGGCGGCTCACGAGGAGCCGCCGGGCCTCAGATCGACACAGAAGAGGAAAGCTGAAGCTTAGCGATGGCCGCCGAAGCTGCGGGCGCCGCCAGCGCTGCGGCCACCGTAGCTGGCGCTGGTGTTGTAGGTCCGTGCGCCAGTGAAGCTCTGTGTGGGCGTCGTGTTGCTCGCAGTGCGCGTGCCGCCCCAGCTGTGGGTGCCGGTGTTGGCCGTGGTCGTCGTGCCACCGGTCGTGCCCGTGGTGCCGGTGCCCGTCGAGCCGCCGCGGTTCCAACCACCATTGTGGTTCCCGCCGTTGCCGGCCGTCGTGGTGCCAGTACCCGTGCCAGTGCCGGTACCCGTGCCGGTCCCGGTGCCCGTGCCGCCGTTGCCGTTATGGTTCCAGCCGCCGTTCGGATTGTGGTTCCAGCCGCCGTTGTTGCCGGCCTGGTTCCAACCGCCGTTGTTGCCGTTGTGGTTCCAGCCGTTGTTGCCGTTCTGGCCGCCGTTCGGGTTGTGGTTCCAACCGTTGTTGGCGTTGTTCCAGCCGTTGTGGTCACGGCCCTGGTTCCAACTGCCGTTGTTGTTGTGGTCGCGGCCCCAGTCGCGGCGATCGGCGTCGCGATGGTCCCAACCGCCACGGTTGTTGTCCCAACCGTGATTGTCGCCCGCGCGGCCCCAGCCGTCGTGGCCGTCACGGCCCCACGACTGCCCGCGGTCCCACGCCTGCTGGCCGTCGTGGCTTTGGCGCGTGATCTGGTGGTTCTCCTGCTGGGTCATGCGGTCGATGCGAGCCCGCTCCTGCGGCGACACATGGCCGTCGGCCTCGGCCTGGCGCTGTGCACGGTTGATGGCCTGCTCACCGCGCTCGAGGCGCTGCTCCTCGCTGCGGGTGATCTGGCCGTCGTTGACACCGTGCTGGATGCGGTCCTGCTGGTAGTCCTGGATGCGGTTGATGTCGTACATCGACTGCGCATTGGCAGCCCCACTCGCGGCGAGGAGGCCGCCCGCCGTCAGTACGGCGTAAGGGATGAGGCGAAGTTTAGACATTCAGTGTCCTCTGGGCGTGTATCGACGGATACCCCGTCTTAAGATTCGCTACGCCCCACATCCCTCAAACATCCCTCGAAAAAAGTTGAACGAAACGCTAGAACCTTCACGTCCCCGAAAGGTCACAGGCTCGCCACGCCAATGTCCGAATTGCCCGAGAATCTGACGCCCGTCCGCGCCGCTCACGTCTTCGACGAAGCGCGCCTCACCGACTACATGCGCGCGAATGTCGAAGGATTTCGCGGTCCCATCCACGTGCTTCAGTTCGAGGGCGGACAAAGCAATCCGACTTTCCACCTGACCGATGGCGCGGATCGCATGTACGTGCTGCGCAAGAAGCCGCCGGGCAAGCTGCTGCCCTCGGCGCACCAGGTCGACCGCGAGTATCGCGTCATCAAGGCGCTGAGCGATCATTCCGATGTGCCCGTGCCGAAACCCTATGCGCTGTGCCAGGACGATGGCGTGATCGGCACCGCGTTCTACATCATGGAATTCCTGCCTGGCCGCATCCTCGCCGACCCGAAGATGCCGGGCATCTCGCCGGCCAACCGCGGCAAGATCTTCGACTCGATGAACGACGTCTTGGCGCGCATCCACAACGTCGACTACAAGGCTGCCGGGCTCGGCGACTTCGGCCGCGAGGGCCAGTACATCCAGCGCCAGCTCTCGCGCTGGTCGAGCCAGTACGATCTTTCGCGCACGCACGACATCCCGGCGATGGAGAATCTCAAGAGCTGGCTGCCGGCGCACATCCCGCCGGGCGACGAGACGCGCATCAATCACGGCGACTATCGCCTCGGCAACACGATCGTGCATCCGACCGAGCCGCGCATCATCGCCGTGCTCGACTGGGAGCTGTCGACGCTCGGCCATCCGCTGGCCGACCTCGGCTACAACTGCATGATCTACCACTTCGGCGAAGGATTCGGCGCGTCCGAGGGCTATGCCGGCATGGACCTCGGGGCGTTCGGCATCCCGAGCGAGACCGACTACGTCGCGGCCTATGCACGGCGCACCGGTCGCAAGGAGATTGCCGACTGGGACTTCTACGTCGCCTTCTCGCTGTTCCGCCTCGCCGCGATCGTGCAGGGCGTCTACAAGCGCGGCCTCGACGGCAACGCCTCGTCAGACACCGCCAAGAGCTACGGCGACCGCGCGCGCGTGCTGGCCGAGCTCGGCTGGTCTCTGGTCAAGGCAAGAGCGTAGGAATTCCTCCCCGCGCTACGCGCAGGGACGAATTCTTCCTAAACCTCGTGCGGGCGGAGCAGGCTGCGACCGTGGCGGTCGACGGGGGCCGGCATGCCGGCGGGAAGGCCGACGCTCGGCTCGGGGCCGGCCCTGAAGGCGGTCTGCTCGAGCATCGCGCCGACCCCGAAGGTGACGACCAGGGCCACCGCGACCAGGGCGACGGTGATGATGACGTGGCGCATCGTCCCTACTCGTCGCTGAGCGGCACCATCGACGCGTCTTCGCCCTTGGGGCAACTCTCGCTGTCGACGTAGGCGTTGTTGGGGTTGCGGTACTTGTTGATGTCGTAGGGCGATTCTTCGTTCGGCGGCCGGGACGGCGCGGCCTTGAGCGTCCAGGCGACCAGCCGCTTCATGACGCTGCCCAGCGCCTGGTCGAACGCCGACACCACCTTCGGCACCTTGTCGGTGCGCGCCTTCACGCAGCGCTCGAAGGTGGCGACGCCGATGATCTGCCGGTCGGGCATGCGCACCAGCTTGGCGACCAGCCGGACATGGGCGATCGGCAGCTTGCCGTAGAAGTACATCGCCTCGAAGTTGCGCAGGTCCG
>DASXQC010001001.1:0-2038 GCA_036493235.1 Reyranella sp. | reverse complement strand
GCCTTGATCATCGTCGCGCTGATCCCGTTGGCGCTGCGCGGCGTGACCTACCGGCCGGCCGGCGCCTCGGCGCTGCTGCTGCGCAATCTCCTTGTCTACGGCCTCGGCGGTGTGGTCGTGCCGTTTGTCGGCATCAAGCTGATCGACGTCGCCATCACCGCGTTAGGCCTTGCGTGAGGCTTCCATGTTGAGAGAAATCCGTCCTGCTATCGTCATGATCGTAGTCCTGACCGCGATCACCGGCCTCCTCTATCCGCTCGCCATGACCGGCATCGCCCAGCTCGTCTTTCCGCACCAGGCCAACGGCAGCCTGATCCGGAAGGACGGCAAGGTGATCGGCTCCGAGCTGATCGGCCAGAACTTCACCGGCGCCGGCTACTTCCATGGCCGGCCCTCGGCCACCACCGATACCGATCCCAACGATTCGACCAAGACCGTGCCGGCACCCTACAACGCGGCCAATTCTTCCGGCAGCAATGCCGGCCCGACTTCCAAGGCGCTGGCCGAGCGGGTCAAGGGCGACGTCGACAAGCTCAAGGCCGAGAACCCGGCTGCGCCGGTGCCGATGGATCTGGCCACGACCTCCGCGAGCGGCCTCGATCCTGACATCTCGCCCGAGGCGGCACTGTTCCAGGTGCCCCGGGTCGCCAAGGTGCACGGCCTGGATGAAGCCGATGTGCGTCGCCTCGTGCAGACTCATACCGACGGTCGCCTGTTCGGCCTGATCGGCGAGCCGCACGTGAACGTCCTGCAGCTGAACATGGCGCTCGACGCTCTTCCGAAGCGATGACATCCTCGGTGCCATGGTCGGCGCCTCCGAACAGACCCGCCCGTCGCCCGACGCCCTTCTGAAGGCGGCGCAGCGCGAGGGCCGCGGCAAGTTCAAGATCTTCTTCGGCGCCGCTCCGGGCGTTGGCAAGACCTACGAGATGCTGCTGTCCGCGCACCGCCGCAAGGCCGAGGGCGTCGACGTCGTGGTCGGCGTGGTCGAGACGCACGGCCGCGCCGAGACCGAGACTCAGCTCGCCGGGCTCGAGGTCATTCCCCGCCACAAGGTCGACTACAAGGGCAAGCTCCTCGAGGAGATGGACCTCGACGCCATCCTGGCGCGCCGGCCGCAGCTCGTGCTGGTCGACGAGCTCGCGCATTCCAACGCACCGGGTAGCCATCATCCCAAGCGCTATGTCGACGTGCAGGATTTGCTAGCCGCCGGCATCGACGTCTACTCGACGATGAACGTGCAGCACGTCGAGAGCCTGAACGACGTAGTAGCGCGCATCACCCGCATCCGCGTGCGCGAGACGGTGCCCGATTCCGTCGTCGATTCCGCCGACGATGTCGAGCTGGTCGACACCACGCCGGCCGATCTGATCGCGCGGCTGGGTGAGGGCAAGGTCTATGTCCGCGAGCAGGCGCAGCGCGCGCTGAAGCACTATTTCTCGCCCGGCAACCTCACCGCCCTGCGCGAACTGGCGTTGCGGCGCACCGCCGAGCGGGTCGACGGGCAGATGCTGAGCTACATGCGCGAGCATGCGATCACCGGCCCGTGGGGCGCCGGCGAGCGCGTGCTGGTGTGCGTCGATCCCGGGCCGGACTCCGCCAACACGGTGCGCGCTGCCAAGCGCACGGCGCAGAATCTCGATGCCGAGCTGATTGCGCTCTATGTCGAGACCGATCGCCACGTGCTGTTGAGCGAGGCCGAGCAGGCGCGACTCGCCGAGACGCTGCGGCTGGCCGAGCAGCTCGGCGCCGAGATGGTGCGCGCGCCTGGCCGCTCGGTGGTCGAGGAGATATTGTCCCTGGCCCGCTCGCGCAACGTCACGCGCGTGGTGGTCGGCAAGTCACACCGTTCGCGCTGGTTCGAATTGCGCCATGGCTCGGTGGTCGATGCGCTGGTGCGCAGCGGCTCGGGGCTCGTGGTCGAGGTGGCGCCGTCGGGCGACCAGCCAGAGCCCGACGGCCGCATCGACTGGCTGCTGGGCGCGCCACGCCGAATCAGCCCCTATCTCGAGGGCGCGATCACGACGGCGCTGGCGAG
>DASXQC010001000.1:0-1903 GCA_036493235.1 Reyranella sp. | reverse complement strand
CGCCGTAGAAGAAGGGATCGCTCGCCAGCACCGCGACCGGCCAGCCGTCGAGGCGGGCGAGGCCGGTGACGACCGAGCGGCCCCACATCTTGCCGATCTCGAAGAAGCTGCCGCGATCGACGCAGGCCTCGACGATCGGCCGGACGCGATAGACCTTGCGGCGGTCGCGCGGGATCGCCTCGATCAGCGACGCCTCGCGGCAGTTGGGATCGTCGTTGCTCGGCTGCCGGTCGCTGAGGCCGTCGATCGAGGAGGGCAGGTAGGAGAGGAACTTCCGCGTGCGCGCGAACGCCTCGTCCTCGCTCTCGACTTCGTCGTCGATCGCGCCGTTGCGGGCGTGGATCTCGGTGCCGCCCAATTCCTCCTTGGTGACCTTCTCGCCCAGCCGCGCCACGACCGGCGGACCGGCGACGAACATCTGCGAGATGCCGGTCACCATCAGCGAATAGTGCGACGTCACCAATCGCGCCGAGCCCAGCCCCGCGACCGAGCCCAGGCCGAGCGCCACCACGGGCACCTTGGCGAGATTGTCGACTACGTGCTCCCAGCCGGGATTGCGCGGCACGTAGGTGTAGCCGGTCGTCTCGTAGGTCTTCACCGAACCGCCGCCGCCGGTGCCGTCGACCAGGCGCACCACGGGGATGCCGAGCTCGCCCGCCATCTGCTCCGACATGACCTGCTTTTCCCAGATCGAGGCGTCGGCGGCGCCGCCGCGCACCGTGAAGTCGTCGGCGCCGACCACCACCGGCCGGCTGTCGATGCGGCCGCGGCCCATCACGAAGTTGGAGGCCATGAAGTCGGCGAGATTGCCGTCGGCGTCGTACTCGGCCTTGCCGGCGATCGCGCCGACCTCGTGGAAGGAGTCCCTGTCGAGCAGCCGCTCGATGCGCTCGCGCACGGTGAGCTTGCCGCCATCGTGCTGGCGCTTGATTTTATCCGGCCCGCCCATGCGCCGCGCCATCGCCTCGCGTCGGCGCAGCTCCTCGACTTCCTTCTCCCAGCTCATGGCGTTCCTTCCGTTAGTCCTTTAGCGGGATGCCGACGATTGCCTCCAGTTCGGCGATGGCAACGTCGGGATCGCCCACTTTGATGGTCCGCATGCCGAGCGCCTTGGCCGGCTTCAGGTTGATGCCGAGATCGTCGAGATAGACGCACCGCTCGGGCGGCACGCCGATCAGCTCGCAGGCGTGCTGGTAGATGCGCGGGTCGGGCTTGCGGAAGCCGAGCTTGCTCGATTCCACCACATGCTCGAACAGCGTCATCACCTCGGCGACGGCTGCAGCCTTCTCAGGACTGCGCGCCATACCAGGGCCTTCGCCATGCTTCATGTTGTTGGTGATGCAGGCGACTTTGAAGGCCGCCCTGCAGCGGCGCAGGGCTTCGACCATCTGCGGCCGAATGTCGCCACTTATGGCCTTCAGCACGCGCCAGCCGTCGAGCGTGTGGCCGTGCGCCGCAGCCTCGGCTTCGAACAGGGCGACGAACTCCGCGAGGCTCACTTCGCTTCGTTCCATTTTTGCCCAGGCATTCGTGTCCGGATCGCGCGCATTCAACATGCGAATGAAATCTTCGGGAAGCCCGGCCTCGCGCTCGTACGTTCGGAACGCCTCGAACGGGCTGGTCAGGATGACCCCACCGAAGTCCCAGAGGACCGCCTGGGGAGGGAGTGCATGGCTCGTATTCAGCATGGTGCGACGGTCTTTACCTTGTTCCTGCCTCAGTCGGCGCTTATCTGCTCGCCTTCCAATAGGCGACGGACGTGGTCTTTGACTACCGGTCGCCTTCACTCCGATCAGGAAGTCGAGATGACGGATGTAGCGGTTGTTGTGCCGCGCGGCGAAGCCGTGGCGGCAGAGGCAGGAAATACCATGGTGCGGACTGACGGGCGCAATCGGCGCGCGGC
>DASXQC010000999.1:0-2796 GCA_036493235.1 Reyranella sp. | reverse complement strand
GCGACGAGACCGAGCTGGCGGAGGCCTTCATGGCCCAGCGCCCGTCGGTCGCCGAGCGCCTGGCCGCCGGCAAGGCGCTGCGCGAGAAGGTGCCGCGCAGCAGCCATGCCGACTTCAAGCCCCGTTCCGATCGGCCCGATCCTGTGTCGATCCTGGAGAAGCACAACGAGGCGCGGGTGCAGAAGCTGGTGCCGGTGCGCTACGCCCGCATGCTGGCCACGCCGTTCACTTTTCTGCGCGGCTCGGCGGCGGTTATGGCGCGCGATCTCTCCGAGACGCCGGTCACCGGCCTGCAGGTGGCGGCGTGCGGTGACATGCATGTCTCGAATTTCGGTGTCTACGCCTCGGCCGAGCGCAACCTGGTGTTCGCCATCAACGACTTCGACGAAATTCATCCTGGCCCGTGGGAATGGGACCTCAAGCGCCTGGCCGCCAGCGCCGCCGTAGCCGCACGCTTCATGGGCGGCAACAAGGCGCAGGCGGAGGAGGCGGCGCAGGAATGCGTGAAGTCCTACCGCAAGCGCATGCGGCGTTACGCCGAGATGGGTTTTCTCGAGGTCTGGTACGAGCGGATCGACGACCGCGCCGTATTCGAGGTCATTTCGCCCCGGCTGCGGC
This sequence comes from Reyranella sp., assembly GCA_036493235.1. GTDB lineage: Bacteria > Pseudomonadota > Alphaproteobacteria > Reyranellales > Reyranellaceae > Reyranella. The sequence continues at coordinate 2,178 of DASXQC010000999.1, read as the reverse complement.
GCGAAGCCGAGCGGCTGATGGACAAGGCGCGCGGCAAGGGCCACGTGCAGTCGCTCGAGAAGCTCACCGAGGAGGTCGATGGCCAACACCGCTTCGTCGAGGACATTCCCCTGATCGTGCGCGAGACGCATTCCGACGCCGGCCTGCCGGCCAAGGAGGCGATCGGCAAGATGCTGCATGCCTACCTCGCTTCGCTCAGCGCCGACCGGCGTGCGCTGCTGTCGCGCTACCGCATCGTCGACGCGGCGCGCAAGGTGGTGGGCGTCGGCAGTGTCGGTACGAGCTGCTGGATGGTCCTCCTGCAGGGCGTCGACGGCGACGACCCGCTGTTCCTCCAGGTCAAGCAAGCGCAGGAATCGGTGCTGGCGCCCTACGTGTCGACCAAGATCTTCACCCGGAATCAGGGCGAGCGCGTGGTGATCGGCCAGCGCCTGACCCAGGGCTCGCCGGACATCTTCCTCGGCTGGGGCGCGGCGGCGCATGGGCGGGACTTCTATGTCCGCCAGCTGGCCGACATGAAGGGCAGCGTGAAGTTCGGCGAGCACGACACGTCGGCGCTGGGCGGCTTCGTCGAGTATTGCGGCCTGTGCGGCTGGGCGCTGGCGCTGGCTCACGCCAAGAGCGGCGATGCGGCGATGATCGCAGGCTACTGCGGCAACTCAGGCGTGCTCGACGAGGCGATCGGCCAGTTCGCGCTCGCCTACAGCAAGCAGACCGAGCAGGACCACGCCGTGCTCGAGAAGGCCCGGCGCAGCGGCCGCATCACGGTCGCGACGGAGAAGTCCGTTCTTTAAGGCTACGGCGTGTGCGAATCGCCACAGAACCCAGTGCCGGTTCCTGCGAGTGTCGGCTGTGTCACTCGTCAGGAGGGGCGTATGACCAACGCCAAAGACTTCGATCTGGACTGCATCCGTCGCCGGTTCGCCGGACTGTTCTCGACCTTCGGTGCTGCCAAGGCCGCAGCAGCCGAATCCGTCGTCACCTACAGCTATGCCTCGGCCGCCGACTCGACCCTGTGCCCGTTCATCATCAAGCCGTCGTCGCACGAGCGCGTCGTCATCGAGGCCCATCGCAGCGACTGGCTGTAAGGCTCACTCGGCGGGCGAGGCCGCCACGCGTGTCGGCGGCTGGACCAGCTTCATGCCGAAGGCGGGACGCAACCACGGCACCTGCCGGATCGCTTCGCACCCCGTGACGCAGGCAAGCGCGGTCAGCAGGAGCACCATCGGAATCTCGACCAGCAGCGGCCAGCGCAGCCGCGCCAGCTCGTGCGCGAATACCACGATCACAGTCTGGTGGATGCGCCGCCGCGACCATGAGCGACGATGCCCAACAGGAGGCCCAGCCAGCGCAGGCGCTCGCACTCGCGCATGAAACCCGGGGCGGTGAAGAACAGGAAGCCGAACAGCAACGCCGACAGAAAGATCGCATACAGGTACCAGTCGTCGTACAGGCGGTGGGTCTCGGGGAAGAAGTGCTCCAGCGAAATGCGCATCAGCGAAAGGTAAACGACCGGCAGGACGATCACGCGCCAGCCCTTCAGCACGGGCGCGAGGCGGGCTCGCGGTTATGGCAGCAGCCTGGGCGCGGCGGCCAGCACGACGACCAGGACGACCGTGTAGATCCAGAAATAGGCGACGAACCACATTTGCTGCATATCGGGCAGCACCGAGCAGTCGGCGCCGACGCACAGCCTGTGATCGAAGACGAGGTACTCGCGCCAGAAGGCGCCGCGCCCGAGATCAGGAACAGCAGCATCCGCCACGGTGCGCTCTATTCGATCAGTAGGAGCATCGCCGGCAGGATGCGCGGGCTTTTCACCTCCCCCGCCCGGGGCGCGTAGAACATCGGGATGTGGAAGAGGATCAACAGCGCAAACGCGCCGATGCGCAGCCAGTCGAGATCGACACGGCGGTCGGATCGGTGAAATCCCCCCACCGGCCTCACTTGCTGCATCTGGGTTGAACGCTCGAAACGGCGTCCTGTGCCGAAAGGGCGAGTGATTACTCGGTGACACTCAGGTCCGGCTGATTTCGCTTAGAGCGCCGAGCGTTTAATCGGACGCGTATGCGGCGTCTTTGAAGTAGTTCCAGCACTCCTGCTCGGAGTACAGGGCGCAGACGTCGCCGATGGCCTTGCAGAGAGCGTCGATGGTCCTGGCCCCGATCCGTCGAAGAT
>DASXQC010000998.1:0-5506 GCA_036493235.1 Reyranella sp. | reverse complement strand
GGTGGAGACTACGGCTTCGCCTGGAACCCGAATGGAACCAACGCCCGCGATATCGAGCACTTCGTCAATCTGCTGGATTTCTCGCCGATGGACGCAATCCTTTCGGCCACCAAGCTGGGTGGCGAGATCATGATGATGGGCAACGAACTCGGCCAGATCCGGCCCGGATATCTCGCCGACATCCTGTTGGTGGACGGCAATCCGCTGACCAACGTGAAGATCCTTCAGGACGCCGACAAGCTGCTCGCCGTCATGAAGGACGGCCAGTTTCACAAGCAGCCCGACGTTGCGGGAGCGGCACAGCGCCAAGTCGCTTGAGCGCCCCAGGAGGAGGCCGCGGCGTTCAGATCTTTTCCACAGCGCCCGTCACGGCTTTTTAACCGCGCGGCAGTACACGGACGCTGCTCGTTCCGTGCTGGCTATACCCACGCCCCGCGCGAAATGAGCAGGTTCCCCGGCGGGCTAATGCTCGCCGATCTTCCTACCCCTCCTTCGTGCCCGAAGGAGGGGTTTCTTTTTGCGCCTCCTGCTCGGCGATGTGCCACAGCCAGAGCAGCAGCAGCAGGCCGGGAACCGCCAGCAGCGTGGTCAGCATCCAGAACACCGTCCAGCCGGTGTGCGTGGCCAGCCAGCCACCACCGGCCGACAGGGCGGTGCGGCCGAACGCCATCAGCGAGGTCAGCAGGGCGTACTGCGTGCCCGCCATGCCGGCGGTGCACAGGCTCGACAGGTAGGCGATGAAGGCCACGCCGCCCACGGCGCCGGTGAAGTTGTCGGCACTGATTGCGACCGTGAGCACGACAATGTCGTGGCCGGCCTGTGCCTGCCAGGAGAACAACAGATTTGTGACGGCCTGCAGGATGCCGGCGATGAGCAGCGACCTGAAGATGCCGTAGCGCGCGACCAGCACGCCGCCGATCAGCCCGCCCAGCAAGGTCGCGGCGACACCGAAGCTCTTGGTGACGCCGAAGATCTCGGGGCCCGAGAAGCCCATCTGCACGTAGAACGGTCGCGCCATGCTGCCGCCCAGCGCATCGCCGTACTTGTAGAGCAGCGCGAACAGCAGGATCACGACCCAGCCGCGATAGGCGAGGAATTCGGCGAACGGCTGGATGACGGCTTCCTTCAGCCAGCGTTCCGCGGTCGTCGTGGGCGGCAGCGCCGATTTCGGCTCCTCGGCGATGAAGGTCGTGAAGATGCCGACCAGCGCCAGCGCGGCGATCACGCTCAGCGTGACCGGCCATGGCACGATGGTGGGCAGGAGCAACGCCAGCGCATCGACGATCCAGAGGGCGATGCGGTAGCCGAGCTGTGTCGTGGCTGCACCGGCGCCCTGCTCGTCGTCGTTCAGGATCTCGATGCGATAGGCGTCGACGGCGATGTCCTGCGTGGCCGAGAAGAAGGCGACCAGCACGGCGGCCAGCGCGGTGAGCCACGGGCTCGTGATCGGGTCGCTCATCGCCAGCAGCAGGACCGACAACAGGATGCCGACCTGCATCACCAGCATCCAGCTGCGGCGTCGGCCGAGCCAGCGGTCGAGCGCAGGGAGTGGCATGCGGTCGACCAACGGCGCCCAGATGAACTTCAGCGCGTAGGGCAGGCCGACCAGGCCGAAGATGCCGATGGTCGTGAGATCGACCTTCTCGGTCGCCATCCAGTAGGTCAGCACCGATCCCGACAGCAGGAACGGCATGCCGCTGGAGAAACCCTGCAGCAGGATGACGAGCTGGCGACGGTCGCGATAGACCTCGAGCGCTTTGAGCCAGCGCTGCCGGGCCGTAGTCGCGGCCGGCTGTTCGAGGCTCAAATCAAGTCCTTGAGCGGCGTCTCCGGCCGCGCCCCGACGTGGCTGATGATTTCGGCCGCCGCGATGCCGCCCAGCCGGGCGCATTCGGCCAACGGCTTGTTGCGCGTGAAGCCATACAGGAAGCCCGAGGCGTAGAGGTCGCCCGCGCCCGTGGTGTCGACCACCTTGGCGACCGGCGCGGCCGGTACCTCATAGGTCTCGCTGCCCTTGATCACGACCGAGCCCCTTTCGCTCCGGGTCAGCGCGGCAATCTTGGCTTCCTTGCGGGTCGCCTCGAGCGCCTTCTCGAACGAATCGACCTGGTAGAGCGATTTGATCTCGGACTCGTTGCCGAACAGGATATCGATCTTGTCGCGCACCAGCGCGCGGAACTCGTCGCGATAACGGTCGACGCAGAACGAATCCGACAGCGTGATCGACACCAGCTTGCCCGCGGCGTGGGCCGTGTCGAACGCCTTCAGCACCGCCTTCTTGGCCTCCGGCTCGTCCCACAGATAGCCTTCGACGTAGGTCACCTGCGCGGCAGCCACGACCTTGGTGTCGATGTCGTTCGGGCCCAAACCCGTGCAGGCGCCGAGATAGGTGTTCATGGTGCGCTGGGCGTCGGGCGTCACCAGGATCAGGCAGCGCGCGGTCGCGGGGCCGCTGGTCGCCGCGGTGGTGTCGAACGAGACGCCGATCGAGCGCAGGTCGTGGCCGAACACGCCGCCCAGCTGATCGTTGCGCACTTTGCCGATATAGGCGCCCTTGCCGCCGAACGAGGCGACGCCGGCCATGGTGTTGCCGCACGAGCCGCCGGAGACCTCGATGCCCGGACCCATCGCGCCGTACAGCGTCTCGGCGCGCGCCTCGTCGATCAGCATCATGCTGCCCTTCGTCAGGGTGTGCTTGCCGAGGAAGGTATCGTCCGCACGGGCGATCACGTCGACGATCGCGTTGCCAATCCCGAGCACGTCAAAGGCAGAAGTCATGAAATCTCCAACAGGTGCATGCCGGGCCGGGTCTCTTCCAGCAGCGTCACGATGCCGGCCACGGTGAAGGGAACATCGCTGCGCAGCGACGCACGATCGAGGCTAAGGGATCGCAATCCCATCTCGCATACGATGAAGCGCGCGCCAAGCTCGATGCAGGCCTGCAGCAGCGTCTCGAAGTCGCCCACCCCGCGCTCGCGGTTGGTCGCATTGCGGTCCCAGTCCTGGAGCTGCGGCGGTTTCATCAGCGCCCGCAGGCCGCCCATGGTGAAGAACAGGACAGCAGATTGGTTCACCGCGAGAGCGGCGCTCGCCATCGCCAGCGCGTAGTGCGCGTCCTCGTACTTGTCCGAACGCAGGATGATGGAGAGCCCGCTCATGCGGGGTGGCCACATGTCGGGCAATGGGGCCGCTTGGCGATCGCCATCTCCTCCCACGAGCCGTCGAGCGCGTCATAGGTCAGCAGCCGGCCGGAAAGCGAGCGGCCGACGCCGAGGATCTCCTTCACGACCTCCGTGGCCTGCATCGCACCCAGCGTGCCGGCCAGCGCGCCGAGCACGCCGGCTTGCGCGCAGCTCGGCACGGCGTCCTCCGACGGCGCCTCGGGGAAGACGCAGCGCAGACAGGGATGGCCCGCCCCGTGCCACGCCTTGTAGGTCGAGATCTGCCCGTCGAAGCGCAGGATCGCCGCGGCGACCAGCGGCTTTCGCAGGCGAAAGCAGGTATCGTTGAGGAGGTAGCGCGTGGCGAAGTTATCGCTGCCGTCGGCCACGAGATCGTAATCTGCGATCAGCCGTTCGACGTTCGCCGCGGTCAGACGCTCCCCATGCGCCCGCACCGTAACCTCGGGATTGATCTCCGAAAGCGCGCGCTCGGCGCTCGCGACCTTGGCCACGCCGATGTCACCGGTGCGATGGATCACCTGCCGCTGCAGGTTGGAGAGATCGACCGTGTCGTCGTCGACCACGCCCAGCGTGCCGATGCCCGCGGCGGCGAGATATTGCAGCAGGGGCGCGCCAAGCCCGCCCGCGCCCAGCACCAGGACGCGGGAGGCGATCAGCTTCGACTGGCCGATGCCGCCGATCTCCGGCAGCACGATATGCCGTGCGTACCGCCTGATCTGCATTTCCGTCATGTCGGGCAGGCTCATGGTCCACTTATAGCATGGGTGCTAGAGACCCCGACCCCCGATGGCCACGACCATAGCTCCTCCACCGACGACAAAAACCCGGCCGACGCTCACACCCGTGCTGCTGGCGCTGCTCGCGCTGCTCTCGGCGTTCACGCCACTGTCGATCGACCTCTACCTGCCGGCGCTGCCGATGATCACCGTCGACCTGCACGGCACGGTCGGCGACATCCAGCTCACGCTGTCGGCCTTCATGATCGCCTTCGGCGCCGGCCAGATCTTCTACGGCCCGGCGGGCGACCGCTTCGGCCGCCGTCCGGTGATCCTGAGCGGCCTGTTCGTCTATGTGCTGACCAGCATCGGCTGCGCCTTCGCCGGCGAGGCGATGCAGCTCGTCATGTTGCGCCTGCTGCAAGGATTGGCGGCGTGCGGCAGCGTCGTGCTCGCCCGCACCATGGTGCGCGATCTCGCCGAGCGCGATCAGGCGGCGCGCGCCATGTCGCTGATGATGGCCTGCACCTCGATCGCGCCGATGCTGGCTCCGCTGATCGGCGGCCAGATCCTGTGGTTCCTGGGCTGGCGCGCGATCTTCTGGACGCTGGCCGGCATCGGCATCGTCGCGCTGGGGCTCTCGTACTTTCGCCTGCCCGAGACCCTGCGGCCGGAATACCGCCAGCCGCTGGTCCTGTCGTCGATCCTCCGCCGCTTCGGCGAGCTGGTGCGCCACCGTGCCTTCATGGGCTACGCCTTCACCAGCTCGTTCATGTTCTCGGCGCTGCTGTCGTTCCTTTCGGGTTCACCGTTCGTGTTCATCGAGAAGTACGGCATCCCGCCGCGCAGCTATGGCCTGATCTTCGGCGGCATGGTCGTGTTCATGACCATCGGCAGCCTGTTCAACGCCCGCTTCGTGCGCGTGTTCGGCGCCGACCGCATCCTGCGCGGGGCGGTGATCGTGCCGGGCGTGTGCGGCGTCTGCGCCCTCGTGCTGGGCCAGATCGAGGCACGCTACGGCAGCATCGGCATGTGGCCGATCGTGGCCTGCTTCGCGCCGCAGATCGCCGCCATCAGCCTGATCGGCCCCAACTCGATGGCGCTCGCCCTGCAGCGCTACCCGCACATGGCGGGTACCGCCTCCTCGCTGATGGGCGTGATGCAGTTCGGCATCGGCGCGTTGTTCGGCGCGGCGGTCGGCCAGACCTATGACGGCACGATCGGGCCGATGACGGTCGCCATGGGCACGGCCGGCATCCTATGCTTCGTCAGCAACTGGCTGCTGGTCGGTCGCCGGAGCTGATATCGCCAGAGCTGGATACCGAATGCGTCGATGCCGAGACTGACACCGCTTCTGCTGGGCCTGCTGGCACTTCTCTCCTCGTTCACGCCGCTCAGCATCGACATGTACCTGCCGGCACTGCCGGTGATCGCGACCGAGCTTCACGCCAGCGCGGGCGACATCCAGCTCACGCTCTCGGCCTTCCTGCTGGCCTTCGGCTTCGGCCAGATCGTCTACGGGCCCGCCGGCGACCGCTTCGGCCGCCGCCCGGTGATCCTGACGGGCCTCGGGACCTACGTGCTGGTCAGCATCGGCTGCGCCTTCGC
>DASXQC010000997.1:0-5504 GCA_036493235.1 Reyranella sp. | reverse complement strand
GCGCCACTCCAGTGGCGCTCAGGCTCATGAGCGCCACTGGAGTGGCGCGGTCCGATGACATTCGTCCACGCGACCACCGTCGCCCTTCGGGTCAAGAGCCGGTGGCGCGCAGTGTTGCTGCGCGGGCCGTCGGGGTCGGGCAAGTCGGACCTGGCGCTGCGGCTGATCGAGGCCGGCGGGCGGCTGGTGGCCGACGACCAGACGCACTTGGCGCGACGCGGCCGTTCGCTAGTCGCCACGCCGCCGCCGCCGCTGGCCGGGATGATCGAGGCGCGCGGCGTGGGAATTGTTCGGTTACAGCGAAACCAGGTACTGACGCAGGCCCGCGTAGCGCTGCTGGTCGATCTCGTGCCGCCCGACCGCATCGAGCGCCTGCCCGAGCCGCAGACGGAAATGTTGATCGAGATCACAGTGCCGCGGCTCGACCTCGCCCCTTTCGAGGGGTCGGCGGTTCAAAAGTTGTGGCTTGCCTTGACGCGGAGCGTAGCCGCATCATCGTAGGAGGCGCGGCCATGCCTGACAGTTCGCCCTCCTCTGCTCCGATCCCCCAACGCACCACACGTCGCCCGTTCGTGCTCGTCACCGGCTTGAGTGGCGCCGGGCGTGCGACCGCGCTCCATGCGCTCGAAGACCTGGGCTACGTCGCCGTCGACAACGTGCCCTTGCCGCTGCTTGGCGACCTGATGCGCTCGACGACTGGCAGCCCGGGCGAAATGGCCGCTCCCCTCGCGTTCGGCGTCGACACCCGTACCTACGGCTTCAGCGCCGAGGAGCTGGTGCGCCGCCTGCAGCAGCTGCGCCATCGGCCCGACCTCGCCGCGCGGCTGCTCTACCTCGATTGCGACACCGAAACCCTGCAGCGCCGCTATACCGAATCGCGCCGGCCACACCCGATGGCGCCCGACCGGCCGGTGGTCGACGGCATCGTCGAGGAACGCCGGCAGATCGGCTGGGTGCGCGATTCGGCCGACGTCGTGATCGACACCTCGGCGCTGTCGCCGCACCAGTTCAAGCAGATCCTCACCGGCCACTTCGCGCTCAGCGAGCAGCGCGGCGCACGCGTCGCGGTGATGTCGTTCTCCTACCGCCGCGGCCTGCCGCGCGAGGCCGATCTCGTGTTCGACGTGCGCTTTCTCAAGAACCCGCACTACGTGCCCGAGCTCAAGGCGCTCACCGGGCGCGACCAGCCGGTGGTCGACTATATCGCGACCGATCCCGACTACGAGCCGTTCATAAGCCGCCTCGAAGGCATGATCGGGCCGCTGCTGCCCCGATTCGATGCCGAGGGCAAGAGCTATCTGACCATCGCCGTGGGCTGCACGGGAGGCCGACACCGCTCGATCGCGGTCGCCGAAAGGCTGGCGGGATGGTTGCGCGGCGCGGGCCGCTCCGTCACTCTTGTGCACCGCGATACCGAGGTTCGGGGGGACGCGGTGTCGAGCATCGGTTGGGGCAGGGGTGTATGATCGGTATCGTACTCGTAACGCATGGCAACCTCGCGCGAGAATTCCTGGCCGCGCTGGAGCATGTGGTCGGTCCCCAGCAATGCATCTCGGCGGTGTGTATCGGCGCCGAAGACGACATGGAAAAGAGACGCAACGAGATCCTGGAGCGGGCACGGGCCTGCGACACGGGTGACGGCGTGATCGTGCTGACCGACATGTTCGGCGGCACGCCGTCGAACCTTGCGATCTCCATCATGGAGCATGCGCGCATCGAGGTGCTGGCCGGCGTCAATCTGCCGATGCTAGTCAAACTCGCTTCGGTCCGGAACCGGCCGATTGCAGAGGCCGTGCGCATGGCACAGGAAGCCGGCCGCAAATACATCACCGTCGCGTCGCGGATCCTGGCCAAGGAAGCTTCGTGAGTGACGCCGGGGGGAGTGCGGCCCCTGGAATCCAGAAACGCAGCCTGCCGATCGGCAACAAGCGCGGCCTGCACGCCCGTGCCGCCGCCAAGTTCGTCCGCACCGCCGGCCAGTTCGACGCCGCCGTGCGCGTCGCCTTCAAGGGCCAGGAAGTCTCGGGCCTCTCGATCATGGGCCTGATGATGCTGGCCGCCGGCATCGGCAGCTCGATCGAGCTCACCTGCTCGGGCCGCCAAGCCGGCGAGGCAATGGCGGCGTTGGCCACCCTGATCGAGGGCAAATTCGGCGAGGAGTGAGCCTCGACCGTCCAATAAGCCAAATGCAACAATGGTGCGCTACGTCAACAGCCTGTAGCGGCAGACGGCGGAGGCGACCTTGGAGCCGGCAGAAGAGCAAGCGGGTCTGCGGGGCCCGGGCAATCCCCTGGCGATCGACCTCGCCCTGCAGGGCGGCGGCTCGCACGGCGCCTTTACCTGGGGCGTGATCGAACGCCTGATCGGCGAGCCCTCGCTCGACATCGAATGCGTCAGCGGCACGTCGGCCGGCGCCATGAATGCGGTCGTGCTCGCCTACGGCCATTCGGTCGGCGGCCTCGCGGGCGCATCGACCGCGCTTGAAGGCTTTTGGCGCAAGGTCAGCGAAGCGGCGCGCTTCAGCCCGATCCAGCGCACGCCGTTCGACGTGATGGCGGGCAACTGGTCGCTCGACGGATCGCCCGCTTACCTCTTCTACGACATCTTCAGCCGGCTGTTCTCGCCGTACACCGTCAATCCGGGCAACGTGAACCCGCTGCGCGACATCCTCGAGGCGTCGGTCGACTTCAAGCGTCTCAAGGACTGCCCGATCAACCTCTTCATCAACGCCACCAACGTCCGCACCGGGCTGCCGCGCGTCTTCCGCAATGCCGAGCTCAGCGCCGACGTCATCCTCGCCTCGGCCTGCCTGCCGCTGATGCACCAGGCGATCGAGATCGACGGCGATCCCTATTGGGACGGCGGCTTCTCCGGCAATCCCCTGCTGACGCCACTGATCCACGAAAGCCGGGCGCGCGACGTCGTGCTGGTGCAGATCAACCCGATCGAACGTCCCGGCACGCCACGGACCGCCCGCGAGATCCTCAACCGCATGAACGAGATCTCGTTCAATTCCAGCCTGAAGAAGGAGCTGCGCGGCATCGCCATGTTCCAGCGCCTCCTCGCCACAGCGACGCTCACGGGCGACGCGCCGTGGATCGACCAATGGTCGGACATCCGCCTCCATCGCATCGCGACGCCCAAGATCGCCGAGCTCGGCGCCTCGTCGAAGCTCAACGCCGAATGGGCCTTCCTCTCCATGCTGCGCGACGAGGGGCACCGCTGCGCGGAGCAGTTCCTTGCCGAGCACGGTGCCGATCTCGGCCGGCGGTCCACCTTCGACATCGACAGCCTGCTCGATACGCGCCTGGAGCAGGTCTGAGCCATGAGCATGGCCACGGGCATGCTGGGCATCCTCGCGGCGCTCGGCGTGCTGATCTGGCTGGCCTATCGCGGCTGGAGCGTCCTGCTGCTGGCGCCGGTCTGCGCCTTGATCGCGGCGACGGTGGCAGGCGAGCCGCTGCTCGCGAGCTGGACACAGACTTTCATGTCCAACGCGGCGACCTTCGTGGCCCAGTTCTTCCCGATCTTTCTGCTCGGCGCATTGTTCGGCAAGCTGATGGAGGCGAGCGGCTCGGTCGAGGTGATTGCGAACTGGCTGGTCAGGCAGCTGAGCGAGCGGCGCGCGATTCTGGCGATCGTGCTGGCCGGCGCGTTCGTGACCTACGGCGGTGTGAGCCTGTTCGTCGCCTTCTTCGTGCTCGCGCCGATGAGCCACGCGCTGTTCAAGGCGGCCAACATCCCGCACCGCCTGATGCCGGCGGCGATCGCGCTCGGCACCTCGACCTTCACGATGTCGGCAATGCCCGGCACACCGGCGATCCAGAATGCGATTCCGATGCCGTTCTTCGGCACCAATCCCTTTGCCGCGCCCGGCCTCGGCCTGATCGCCTCCGCCATCATGCTGGGACTCGGGCTGTGGTGGCTGCATCTCGCCGAAGGGCGCACACGCCGTGCCGGCGAAGGCTACCGCTACGAAGGCGATACCGAGCCGTCGGCCGCGGTCGCCGACGACATTGTGCGCGAGCGCGCGACCGTCGCACGCGAGTTCGATCCCAACGAGATCACGCGCGGCGGGCACAGCGCATCGTCGCCGCCGTTCGCGATCGCCGCCCTGCCGCTGCTCGTGGTGATCGCCGTCAATCTCGTCATGTCGTTCGCCGTGCTGCCGCGACTGGACGCTGGTTTCCTGAACGAGCCCCGCTGGGGCTCGACGTCGCTCACCGCTGTTTCCGGAGTCTGGTCCGTCATCGTCGCGCTGACGGCGGCGAACCTGGTGCTGATCGCGATCAACGCGCAGCGTCTGCCCAAGCTGCGCGAAACCATGGCCGCGGGCCTCAACGCGGCCGCCCTGCCGATCCTCAGCGTCGCGAGCCTCGTCGGCTTCGGCGCGGTCGTCGCCGGGTTGCCGGCCTTCGAGGCGGTCAAGGCCTGGGTCCTGGGCATCGAGGGCGGGCCGCTCGTCTCCCTCGCCCTCGCCACCAACATTCTCGCCGCCCTCACCGGCTCGGCGTCGGGCGGCCTGACGATCGCCCTCGATGCGCTGGCCCCCACCTATATGCAGATCGCCCACCAGACCGGCCTCGACCCGGCCCTGATGCACCGTGTCGCGGTCATTGGCGCCGGCACCCTGGACAGCCTGCCGCACAACGGTGCGGTCGTGACCCTGCTGGCGGTCTGCGGCACGACCCACAGGGACGGCTATTTCCACATCGTCATGACCGCGATCGTCAGCGCCCTGATCGCCCTGGTCGCCGTCATTGTCCTGGGCTCGACCGTAGGCTCGTTCTGATCCCTTCATAAAGGCCGGCGCATATGGCCATAAATTCTTGCTTATATGTTGATCCCGTACGTTGAGAGGGCGCCGGAGCGCTGTTAAGAGACGGGCCTTCCTACCCAAGAACCGCCGGAGCGCCGCATGGCCGACTACATCGTCAAGGATATCGGGCTCGCCGATTGGGGCCGCAAGGAACTCGACATGGCCGAGACCGAGATGCCCGGCCTGATGGCGATCCGCAAGGAATACGGCCCCAAGAAGCCGCTCAAGGGCGCGCGCATCGCGGGCTCGCTGCACATGACCATCCAGACCGGCGTGCTGATCGAGACGCTGAAGGCGCTGGGCGCCGACGTGCGCTGGGCCTCGTGCAACATCTACTCGACCCAGGACCATGCCGCCGCAGCGATCGCCAAGTCGGGCACCCCGGTGTTTGCGGTGAAGGGCGAGAGCCTCGAGGAATACTGGGACTACACCCACAAGATCTTCGAATGGGCCGACGGCGGCGCGCCGAACATGATCCTCGACGACGGCGGCGACGCTACGCTGCTGGTCCATCTCGGCATCCGCGCCGAGAAGGATCCGTCGTTGATCGCCAAGCCGACCAACGAGGAGGAAGAGGTCCTCTACAAGGTCATCGCCAAGACCAACAAGGAGAAGCCCGGCTGGTACGCCAAGCTCGGCGCCGCCATCAAGGGCGTCACCGAGGAGACGACCACCGGCGTGCACC
>DASXQC010000996.1:0-9346 GCA_036493235.1 Reyranella sp. | reverse complement strand
CGAGCGCTTCGCCGCCATGGCGAACGGGCTGATCGGCCAGGCGGTCGTCGAGAAGGTTCGGCTGGCGCCGTTCGCCGGCATCGCCTGCCCCGGCATCATCGATGCGAACGGGGTGATCCTGCGCGGCGGCCAGAACCTGCCCGGCAACTGGGAGGGCGAGGGCTTCAACCTCACGCAGGAGCTCGCCGGCCGGCTCACCAAGATCGAGGGCGAGACGCCCCTGGTGGTGCTGCACAACGATGCCGTCGTGCAGGGGCTGAGCGAGGTGCCGCGCATGACCGATGTCGAGCACTGGGGTGTGCTGACGATCGGCACCGGCCTCGGCAACGCCCGCTTTACCAACCGCGGGCGCTGAGGCGGCTGCCTGGGACGTTCCATTGGGAATCCCACCGACGTGGGACGCCTGAAACGCTGACCCGCGTGGGTTTCAGGCGATTCGTCCCACTTCGCCGTCACCATGCGCAGGCATTGCATGCAATGCATACACTGCCTACATCGCATGCATGAACCAACTCACCATCCGCAGTATCGACGACGAGCTGAAGCGCAAGCTGCGAGTCCGTGCCGCCGAGAACGGCCGCTCGATGGAAGAAGAAGTACGTCAGATCCTGCGCCATGCGCTCGGCCTGCCCGCGCCGGAAGAGGAGCACTACAGACAGCTGCACGAACTCAATGCCCGCAACCGCAGTCGCTGAGACGACGAAGAGACCAACTCTCCCCGTTCATACGGGGAGGTGGCGCGGTAATCCGCGACGGCGGGGTCATGGGGCCCCGGTTGTGCTGCCGCTGACCCCCTCCGTCAGCGTAAGACGCTGACACCACCGCATATGAATGGAGAGGAGCTCCTGCCTCATTGCAGCTCGTTCAGGATGTGCCGGGTCTTGGTGCGGATCTCCTCGACGCATTCGCAGGCGAGCTTCTCCAAGCCGGCGTGGTCGATGATGGTGATGCGGCCGCGGCGGTAGCGGATCAGCCCGGCGCTCTGCAAGCCCTGGGCGATCAGGGTCACGGTCGGACGGCGCACCGCCAGCATCTGCGCCAGGAAATCCTGCGTGAGCTCGATCACGTCGCCGTCGATGCGGTCGCGCACCTGCAGGATCCAGCGGCACAGGCGCCGCTCGGCCGAATGCAGCGCGTTACAGGCGGCGGTCTGCTGCATCTGGGCCAGCGTCAGCTCGCTGCTGAGCAGCACCATGTGGCTCAGCATCCGGCTTTTCTCGACGGCGGCGCGGAAGTCGGCCGCACGCAGCTTCCACCCGGCGCCGGTGATCTGCACCACGGCGCGTACGTTGCTCTGATGATTGCCGAGCGCCGACAGTACGCCAAGCACCGACTCACGGCCCAGCGTGGCGATCTCGATGGCGGTACCGTCCTGCATCGTCGTCAGTAGGGAGATCATGCCGGCGTCGAGGAAGACCACGTCGGACACGCGCTTGCCCGGCTCGGCCAGGAGCTCGCCCTGCGGCAGATCGACGAACTGCAGCGAAGGCTCCAAAAGCGCGCGCTCGCGGTGCGGCAGCGCCTTCAGGAACAAGTTCCTGTATACGTTGACTAATACGTCGGCCACGGAAGCGGCTTCCTTTGGTTCTTATCGTTGACCGCTGTGACCCAGTGGGTGGTTTGATAAAACCACCTGCACTGTAGAAGCGCCGGCAGGAGCGGTCGGTTCCCTACCGAACGTTCTCCCCCGTTTGGCGCTACCACAACGGGCGCTTCGAGCAGCTGGTTCCAGCAACCCCCGAATTGCCCCGTCGTTGGCTTTTTCATGGCGGCCGGGAACCGCACCCTGTCTGGTCCAGCGGCAGTTCGAGAGACGGCGGCCAGCGGCTATGCGGAAGCGACCGCGAGGCCTTTTTCCGAGGATTATCCTGGATTTAGGCTCTCTTCCGCGGACTTCCGCTCATGATCTTTGCTGGGACCTGGAGCGTTCGGCTCCGCTCAGGCCAGGGGTCCGCGGTCCGAATGGCTATCGATGACCGCCGAACAGGCTGCTCATCAAATCGCCAGCCTCGTGCTGCGGCAGGCTGGCGATGGCGTGCAGGCGCGCCACGGCGACCTTGCAGAACAGCGCGTACTGGTCCGGCTGCACCTTGGCGGGCTCCGACAGCATGGTCGCCGCCTGCGGATCGAACTCGGTCGCCACCTTCTTGTAGACCGCGACGTTCGACTCCTGGATGGCCTCCGGCGAGGCCTGCGCGCGGTGGCTCTTGCTACGCAGCACGCGCTCGGTCAGCGCGACCTCGCGCTTCTGCAGCACCGGCCCCATCAGGCCGATCGTCCGCGCATTGCCGCCCCGGGTGACGTAGGCGAAGCAAGCGGCCGGGTCTCGGGCGCCCAGCGCGGCGTACTGGTCGCCCAGCAGCAGGGCGTAGTCGACCAGGATCCCGTCATCGACTTGCGGCAGGCGCATAGCGATGAAGGGCGAGACCTTGGTCTGCCGGACCTCGTCCTCGATCTGGCCGATCGAGCGGCCCTCGAAGTAGCGCTTGAGGTACAGCTCGGCGATGTCGTCGAACATCCGCGGCTGGGACTCGCTCAGCGCCTCGAGCCCCGGCGTGCGGCGCAGCGCGTCCTCGAACGCCATCAGGGTGGCAAAGGCGCCGAAGCCCGAGGCGGCGAAGCGGTAGGAATCGACGAACGCCGTCACGACATGGCCCTCGGCCAGCTCCGCATCGGTCGGATACCAGATCGACTCGGCCGGCTGGGCGACGGCGCGATCGACGAAGGCCGGCGCGATGCCCGCCGCCAACAACAGCCGTTTCATCGCCTCGGCATACTCGGTGCCGGCGAAGAAGCTGCGATGGAAGCCGAGCAGCGCGCCCCGGCGCAGGTAACGCTCGTGGCCGGCGGCGTAGACGACGGCGCAGGCCGAAGCGCAGGTCGCGGAGGTATAAGTGTCGAGTTTGCGCCGCGTGATCAGGCGCGCGATCTTGACCGCTTCGCCGAGTCGGCCGCCAGCGCTGTTGAGATGCACCACGCGCAGCTGCGGCGCCTTGGCGAACAGCGCCTCCGCCTCGCGCGCCAGCCCGTACTTGAAACCGCCAGCGATCTCGGCCTCGGTGCCGCCGCGCATCAGCCGCACCGAATAGGGCGGCAGCGACGGATCGTCGAGCAGCGCCATGCCGAAGCCCTCGGTGAGCTCCGCCACGCCGGTCATGACGAACAACCGCGCCGAATTGAGCGCGGCCAGCGCCAGCACGAGTTGGGCCGCCAGCCCCCACAGACCGCGGCGGCCAAGCGCGTAGAAGCGCTGGGAGGAGGCCGATCGCCAGACCCCAACCGTGAGATAGACCTGGAGCACGAGGACGATCGCCCAGATCGCCACGATCGCCGCGAAGATCACGAAGGGATTGAAGTCGCGCCCTCGCACCAGCCAGCCGACGCCCTCGGGCAGGACGAAGGCCAGCGCGACCACCAGCGGGCCGACCCCCCAGAACGACAGCGCCAGCGAGAGCTCGCCGCGCCAGAATCTCGTCAGCGGGGACGTCAGAGGGTCGGCGGCTGGAACCGCCGCAGCGCGATCACGGCCACAATCAGGAAGAACAGCAGGACCGCCCCCTGGGTGAGCAAGAATGGCGGCTCGGTCTGGGTCGGCGCCAGCATGCGCAGCCGGCCGACCTTGGCGAAGGACTGCACGACGCCGACGAAGACGTTGAAGTAGAGCGCCACCACAGCGGCCACGACGTAGATCCAGCGCCAGGCGCCGATCAGGTTGCCGACATAAAGCGCCACCACGGCGATCAGGAGCATCGCGAGCGAGATCATGCCCAGCGTCTGCGCGGGCGTGAAGGCGGCGCTCCTGGAGGGGAAGAGGAAGCCGCTCGCCGCGGTGAGGATCGTCGCCACCAGGAAGATCGTGTTGGAGAGGCCGAGCGCGCGATTGCGCAGCAGGCGCTCCACGACGATCAGGCCGGCGGCGATGCCGACGACGCTCAACAGCACATGCAGCAGGGTGAAGGTGGGAATCGACAGGCCGAGGATCATGCCGCGTTCCTCGCCGCACTGCCCTTGAAGGCCGGCATCACCTGCTCGCCGAAGCGCCGCATCGAGGCGATGTTCTGCTCGTGGCTCATCGCGCCGAAGCCAGTCTGGCACAGCAGGTGCTGGACGCCGACGTCGCGCAGCTCCGCCACCTGCTCGCGCACGCGGGCAGCCGAGCCATAGAGCGAGCCGGTCGAGAGCACGTAGGGAATGGCCTCGCCGTCGGACACCTTGGGATCGGTCCACGGATTTAGCGTCTCGGGACCGGGCTCGAAGTCGGGCGGATTGTAGGCCTCGCGCACATGCATCATGTGATGGCGCGTCTCGGTCAGAAGCCCGGCCAGCTCGTCCTCGGCCTGCGCGTCCGATTCGGCGACGTAGACGTTGCGCCACAGCGCGCTCTGGGCCAGCAGGCGCGCGCGCGTCGCGTCATCGTGGCCGCCGGCGATCAGGCCCTGTTCGTACAACGCCCAGCGCTCCTTGATGCGCGCCACCGGCAGGCGCGCGGTCAGGATCGGGATGCCGAGCTTCCCGCATTCGGTGAAGGAGCCCGGCGAGATGACGCTGCGCCACAGCGGCGGCCGCGGCTGCACCGGCTTGGGCCGCAGCGCCGGCACCTGCACCTTGTGGAACCGGCCGTCGTACTGAAACGCCTTCCCGCTCCAGGCGCGCTCGAGGATCTCGACCGCCTCCTCCATGCGCTCACGGCTGTCGTGGCTGCGCAGGCCGTGGCCGACGAACTCGTACTCGTTGTAGACGGTGCCCTTGCCGATACCGACATCGATGCGGCCGCGGCTGAGATTGTCGAGCAGCGCCAGCTGGACGGCGAGCCGGACCGGATGATGGAACGGCGTCTGCACCACCGCGAAGCCGATGCGGATGCGGCTGGTCTTCATCGCCAGCGCCGAGGCGAACAGCAGCGAGTCGTTGTACACGCTCTCGCCGGTGAAATAGTGCTCGGTCAGCCAGACGTCGCTGAAACCCAGGGCCTCGGCAGTGCAGACCTGCTCGATCTGCTGCTCGATGCGCGCGCCGTCTTCCTCCGGCGATGGCGACAACGCCAAGGTCAGCCAGCCGAACTGCATGTATTCCCCATTTCCCCAACGACACGACTGCTGCCGAGCATAGCATTTCCCGGCGGCGGACAACCACGGAAAGGTCACTTTTGCTCAAGCCACCACAGGCTGATGGTGGGCACATGCTCAAAATCGTCAAGGACTCAGTCCTGCGTGTCAGCCGCTCGATGGGATACGATATCGTACCCCTGCGTGAAGTGAAGGAGCGCGATTTCGCGCTGCATCTCGGCGAGCTGCTGCGCCAGCTCGAGATCGACTGCGTCCTCGACGTCGGCGCCAACATCGGCCAGTACCACGACTTCCTGCGCAACAAGGTGCTCTATGAAGGGACCATCGTCTCGTTCGAGCCGGTGAGCCATCATGTCGCCGCCCTGCGCGAACGCGCCCAGGCCGATCCCGATTGGCACATCGAGGCCTACGCGCTGGGCGCGCGCGAGGGCAGCCTGTCGATCAACGTCATGGTGTCCGACCAGTTCAGCTCGTTCCTCGAGCCGGACAACAGCCGGGTGAAGGACTATGACGGGCTGAACGTTCCCAGCCGCACCGAGACGGTGGCCGTCAAGACGATCGACCAGGTGCTGCCCGAACTGCGCAAGCGGCTGGGCGTCCACCGGCCCTACCTCAAGCTCGACACCCAGGGCTTCGACATCGAGGTGCTGGAGGGCGCACGCCAGAGCCTGCCCGGCATCCTCGCGCTGCAGAGCGAGGCGTCGGTGATCGGCATCTACAAGGGCATGCCGGGCTATATGGACACGATCCGCTATCTCGGCGACAGCGGCTTCGACATCACCGGGTTCTACCCGGTGAGCCGCGACCGCTCGCTGCGGCTGATCGAGTTCGACTGCGTGATGATCAACCGATCGATCGCGGCCAACTGAAGCTGTCGATCAGGCCGCACAGCTTCGACACATCGTCACCGGCCACGAACATGTCGTCGGGCATCCGCCCGAGCTCGGCGCAGATGCGCTCGTAGTCGGCGACCGTCAGAGTCTCGAAGAAGCTGATCAGCCGCTCCTCGAGCGGCTTGTCGAAGGTGAAACCGATGCCGTGCTGCTCGACCACCGAGCCGACCTGGAAGTCGCGCACCGCCAGGCACGGCACGCCGAAATATCCCGCCTCGTAGAACCGGCAAGGCATCAGCCAGCGCGAATTGTGGTCGGTGTGCTCGAGGTCGAGAGCCCAGGCGAAGTCGACCTCGCGGTAGAGCGTCGCGAGATCGCTGTGGGGCTGGTAGGGACCGCCGAAGGTCATGTTCGGCAGCCGCTCCAGCGTCTCGCGGAAGCGGGTCGGGTCGACGGTGGTGAGCGCGCCGCGAAACACGAATTGCACCTTGCCCTGCAAGCGCTCGGCGAGCCGCGTCATCAACGCGAACGTGTCCTCGCCGCGGATCAGGCCGAAATAGCCGACCACCCACGGCCGGCCGCCGCGCACCGGCCCCTGTCTTGTCGGCCGCGCGATCCGCGCGATCGAGGGATGAAGCTTGTTCTCGACCAGAAACCATGGTCCGCGATGGCGCTGGATCGCCGCGTAGTAGTTGCGATGGAACGCCGGCGACGACAGCGCGAGGAGGCGGACTCGATCGAGGCAGCGGCGCTCGATCCAGCGCAGCAGCGACGCCGAGACGCCCTTGCGCATCAGGATCGGCGGGATGTCGAGCACCTCGTACACGACCGGGGCGCGGCTGCCGCCCAGCAGGCGCGCGAACATGGCGAGAAGCAACTGGTCGATGTTGCGGGCGTAAAACACCGAGGCGGTCGCGAAGCGGCGGCGATGCGCGAACAGCTTCGGAATGGCGGAGAGCAGCGCGAGCAGGCGATGGCCGTACCGACCGTCGATCGTCGTGCCCATCGTCACGTGCGGCCACGGCGGCTGGTAGTCGTTGTTGTAGCGCGTGCGATGGAAGCCGAACACGGTGACGGCGAAGCCGTGATCGATGAACTGCTGCACGCGCTTCACCGTGCTGGCGTCGCGCACTTCGGAGCCGAAGTAGACAAGTTCACGAATGGTGAGCATCGGCACACGAATCGCCTCGCTCGAGAGAGCCGCGTCGCTCGTCAAATCAACCGGCGCCCGCTCGTCGATCGATGCGTCCATGCGCCGGAGTATCGGCGCTCGCCGCCGGTCATGAACGTGATCAATTTGTGTCGTGTTTGCCGCAACTTACGCCACTCTGAACGCCACAGGTTGATCACTGGCGAGCGCACCCACCGCAATGTTTTGTGCAGCGCATGGATGCGCTTCCCCCCGGCCTCCTGCGTACACCCCGCTTCGACCATATCGCCATCACGTCGGTGTTCGGAAACCCGCGCGAACTGCGCACATGGTCCGGCGCACCGGCCAATGTCGCCTCCGGACTCGAGCGTCTGGGCGTCACGGTCAAGGAGCTGCAGCCGCGTCTCGGCAAGACGGCCAGGATCGGCATCGCCTTGCGCGACATGCTGTCCGGCCGCGGCCGGCCGGTGAGCAGCGAACAGGTGCTGCGCAGCCTCACCACGCGCCGCCTGCTCGCGGCACAGGTCGCCGAGCAGGCGCACCAACGCAACGCGACCAACGTGCTCCACACCGGCACGCTCGATCTGCTGCCCGACCGCAGCGACGGATTGCAGCACTATCTCTACTGCGACCACACCTGGGCACTCGCGCAGCGCCATCACATTCACGCGCAGCAGTACACCGAACGGGCGCTCCGCGCGTTTGAGGAGACAGAGCGCCGGTCGCTCGACGGAGTAACCCATGTCTTCACGTTCGGTGCCTACGTGCGCGACAACCTGATCGCCCATTACGGCCTCGCGCCCGCCAGGGTGACCGCGGTCGGCTCCGGCATGGGCGCGATCCAGCCGTGGCACGAGGCCAAGGACTTCGCGCAGCCGCGACTGCTGTTCGTCGCCAAGCACCTGTTCCAGGCCAAAGGCGGCGTGCTGCTGGTCGAGGCCTTCAAGATCGCCCGCCAGCGGAGGAGCGATATCGCACTGACCATCGTCGGCGATCCGCGCAGCCGCGCCTTCGTGTCGGACATGGCGGGCATCGAGTTCCGCGACCATCTGCCGTGGGAAGAGTTGCAGCGCCTCTATCGCGAATCGACGCTGCTGGTGCAGCCGATGCTCAACGACCCGTGGGGTCAGGTTTATCTCGAGGCGATGGTCTCGCGCACCCCGGTCATGGGGCTGGCGCGCAACGGGCTGCCCGAACTGGTCGATGGTGGCCGGCACGGCTTCCTGGTCGACCGCGCCGATCCGCAATCGCTCGCAGAAGCGATCCTGAGCGCGCTCTCCGATCCCCATCGGTTGGAGGGCATGGCGGAGCGCGCCCAGGCCTACGTGCTCGCGACCCATTCGTGGGATCGCGTGGCCGAACGCATTCTCTTCTCCTGAAACGGAAGGCGCGTCTATGTCCCCTCAAGCCGACAAGAAAAAGATCGCCCTGGTATCCGGCATCACCGGGCAGGACGGTGCTTACCTCGCCGACTTCCTGTTGCAGCGCGGCTATACCGTGCACGGCATCAAGCGCCGCTCCTCGTCGTTGAACACCAGCCGCATCGACTACCTCTACCGCGACCGCCATGACGCCGGCGCGCGGCTGTTCCTGCACTATGGCGACATGACCGACTCGACCAACCTCTTGCGCCTGGTCGGCAAGATCCGGCCGACCGAGATCTACAATCTCGCCGCGCAGAGTCACGTGCAGGTGAGCTTCGAGACACCGGAATACACCGCCAACACCGATGCGCTCGGCACGCTGCGCATGCTCGAGGCGATCCGCATCCTGCGCATGGAAGACGACATCCGCTTCTACCAGGCCTCGACCTCGGAGCTGTTCGGCAAGGTGCAGGAGACGCCGCAACGCGAGAACACGCCGTTCTATCCGCGCAGCCCCTATGCGGTCGCCAAGCTCTATGCCTACTGGATCACGGTGAACTACCGCGAGGCCTACGGCATGCATGCCTCCAACGGCATCCTGTTCAACCACGAATCGCCGATCCGCGGCGAGACGTTCGTGACCCGCAAGATCACCCGTGCGGTCGCGGCGATCGAGCGCGGCACCCAGGAAACGCTGTTCCTCGGCAACCTCGACGCCAAGCGCGACTGGGGCCATGCGCGCGACTATGTCGAGGGCATGTGGCGCATCATGCAGCAGGAGCTGCCCGACGATTACGTGCTCGCCACCGGCGAGACCCACACGGTGCGCGAGTTCGTCGAACTGGCGTTCCGGCACATCGACCGCACCATCGTCTGGCGCGGATCGGGTGAGGAGGAGCACGGCTGCTGCAAGAGTACCGGCAAGGTGCTGGT
>DASXQC010000995.1:0-6447 GCA_036493235.1 Reyranella sp. | reverse complement strand
GCCAGGGTCAGGCCAATGATCTGCAGAAGCTGGGTGGTGATCGCAGCGAAGCCGATGCGCAGCACAGTCGCGCCGGCCACGCCCCAGAAGATGATCTTGGCGCGGTTCTCCGCCGGCAGGCCGGCGACCGCCATGCCGATGATGATGGCGTTGTCGCCCGACATCACCAGGTCGATCAGGATGACCTGGAGCAGCGCGCTGAGCTGGTCTGCGCCGAAGTGCAGGCCGAGTCCCTCCATCTTTTGATCCCCTTGGTCCTTGAGGGGCTGCTCGTCAGGTCCGGTCGGAGCGTTCGCGCCGGGCGACCAGGTACAGGCCGATCACGACCACCAGGCCGGCGCCGAAGGCGGCCATGCTGCGTTCAGCGTGCGGTAGCGCCCCGTCGAGGAAGGAGGCGATCGAGCCGGGCCGCACGAACTGCACCAGGTTGCCGCTGGCGTCGGCCTTCTCGAAGCGGCCGTCGCCGGCGATGACCTCGCCCGCGATCCAGCCGATCAGCGCCGCACCGGCGAGGCCGATCCAGGCATAGCGGTCGAGCAAGTGCGAGATCAGGCCGGCGCCCAGCATGATGACCGGCACCGACAGCAGCAGGCCGATGGTGATCAGCGCGAAGTTGCCGTGCGCCGCGGCGGCGATGGCGATCGCATTGTCGAGGCTCATTACCGCGTCGGCGATCACGATGGTCGAGATCGCCGCCCACAGCGTGGCGTGGGCCCGCACCTCTCCCGAATCCTCGTCCTCGAGCACCAGCTTGATGCCGATCCACAGCAGCAGGGCGCCGCCGACCAGCTTGAGATAGGGCACGCCAAGCAGCAGGCCGATCACGGCACAGAACGCCACGCGCAGCAGCACCGCGCCCAGGCTGCCGAAGAAGATGGCGCGCCGGCGCATGCGATCCGGCAGGTTACGCGAGGCCATGGCGATCACCACGGCGTTGTCGCCCGACAGCACGACGTTGGAGAGCACGATCTTGCCGACCGCGGCCCAGAAGGCGGCGGACCACAGCTCGATCACCGCGAAATCGCCCAGGATCATCTCGACCATGGGCATCAGGCCGAACAGGCCGTCCTCGAACTGAACTGCTTCCATCTGCGAAGCTCCTACTTCTGCACGCTATGGGCCTTTTCGGCGTCGGGCGTGGTGTCCCTGTCGGCGCGCGCGGCATTGCGCTTGGCGAGGTACAGGCCGATCAGCAGCACGACCGCCGCGCCGACGACCGCCATGACCATCTCGGCCTGGGGCAGGAACGAATCAAGCCAGGCGGCGGTGCTGCCGGGCTTCACGATCTCGATGAAATGGCCGTTGGCATCGAGCTGCTCCATGCGGCCGTCGTCGGCGATCACGCCGCCGGCAATCCAGCCGATCAGGCCGGCGCCGACCATGCCGACCCACGGGAAGCGGTTGAGGACGCTGGCGATCAGCGTCGCCCCCAGCATGATGATCGGCACGCTGACGATCAGGCCGATCGTGATCAGCGTCATGTCGCCCTTGGCGGCAGCGGCCATGGCGATGGCGTTGTCGAGGCTCATGATGGTGTTGGCCAGCGTGATCGTGCCGACCGCGGCCAGCAGCGTGCCGTGCTGCTTGATCTTGCCCTCGGAGTCTTCCTCCTCCTGGGTCATCAGCTTGATGCCGATCCACAGCAGCATCGCGCCGCCGACCAGCTTCAGGTACGGGATCGTGAGCAGGAAGTTCACGATGCCGCAGAAGATGATCAGCATCACGATGGCGCCCAGGCTGCCGTACATGATGGCCGGGCGACGCTGATGCTCGGGCAGGCCGTGGCTCGCCAGCGCGATTACGACGGCGTTGTCACCGGACAGGATGACGTTGGCGATCATGATCTTCCACAGCGCCACCCAGAACGCCGTGGAACTCAGATCGGGAATCGAAAAATGCATTACCCCTTCTCCAGGCTTCCATCATTCTTGATTGCCGGGCACCATATCGGAATCACTAGGACTGTACACCGCGATTCGGGGCGGTAACGAACGGACGAACTGAGCGAAACGGACGGCAAGAAATGGCGAGCGGCAGCGGCTATAACAAGATGTTCCCGGTCTCCTGGACCGAACTGCACCGCGATGCGCGCGCGCTCGCGTGGCGGCTGGTCGAGCTGGGGCCGTTCAAGGGGCTGGTGGCGATCACCCGCGGTGGATTGGTGCCGGCGGCGATCATTGCCCGCGAACTGAACCTGCGCCTGATCGACACCGTGTGCAGCTCGACCTACGACCGCATGGCCCGCGGCGCCAAGGTCGAGATCCTGAAGGGCACCGCGGCCGAGCTGGAGAAAGGCGCTGGCTGGCTGATCGTCGACGACCTGGTCGATACCGGCGTCACCGCCCGCGCCGTCCGCGCCCTGCTGCCCGAAGCACATTTCGCCACGGTCTATGCAAAACCCGCCGGCCGACCGACGGTCGACAGCTACATCACCGAGGTGAGCCAGGACACCTGGATCCTCTTCCCCTGGGACCAGGAGGCGGTGATGGCCAAGACGATCGCGGAACTGAAGGCGGGGCAGTGATAGGATGGAGCCATGACAGTCCAGCTCTCTCCCGAACAGCAGCCGTGGCTGGAGGCCCAAGTCAAGGCTGGGCACTTTGCGTCGCTGGAAACAGGCGGTAGCGGTGGCAATTGCCGATCTCATGGGCGCGGTCGAGAGCGACCTCGAATGGGCCAAGCCTTTAGTCGACGAGGCGGCGGCCGAGTTGGACCGAGGAGAAGGCGTGCCCGTCGATGAGGCATTCGCTCGCATCCGTAAGACGCTCGATCGCTGACATGTGTCGCGGCTCATCCTCGCGCCGCGAGCCATCGCCGATTTGACCGCAATTTCGACCCCCCTTGCGGAGGCGGCTGGAAGAACGGTGGCGGATGACTACCTCATGCGCTTCAGAGCGACGTTCGATAGAATCGTCCTGCCCCCCTTGTCAGGCGGCCGCCGCCCCAAGCTTGGAGCGAACGTATTGCTGTTGTCCGACCATACGTTGTGATTTACCGGACTAGCGCTAGCGACGTCATGGTCATGCGCGTGTTGCATGGCCACCGTAAAATCACGCGCCGCACTGTGACCGAAAGAACCTCGCCATGAAGAACCTCTGGTCCGACTCCGACGCCAAGGCCGCGATCGACGCTCATGCCAAGAAAGGCATCGGCGAAAACCTCGCGCTGCGCGTCTACACCACGCGGCTATTGGGCGGGGAGCCGAAGCTGGTGCTGCATGGCGGCGGCAACACCTCGGTGAAGACGCGCATGGCGGACATCACCGGGCAGACGATCGACGTGCTGTGCGTGAAGGGCAGCGGCTGGGACATGGGCACGATCGAGGCGCCCGGCCTGCCCGCCGTACGCCTGGCACCGCTCAAGGAGTTGCACGGGCTGCAGGCGCTGTCCGACGAAGACATGGTCAACGTCCAGCGCAGCAACCTGCTCGATTCGAAGTCACCCAACCCGTCGGTCGAAACGCTGCTGCACGCCTTCCTGCCGCACAAGTTCATCGACCACACGCATTCCAACGCGGTGCTGGCGCTGACCGACCAGCCCGACGGCGCGGAGCTCGCGGCCGCTCTCTACGGCAAGCGGGCCGCGCTGGTGCCCTACGTCATGCCGGGCTTCGCATTAGCCAAGAAATGCAGCGAGGTCGGCCAGGCCAATCCGGACGTCGAAGGCCTGATCCTGCTGAAGCACGGCATCTTCACCATGGGTGAGACCGCCGAAGAAGCCTATGTGCGCATGATCGACCTCGTGACCATGGCCGAGCAGCGGCTCTCCAAGACGACACGCAAGATCTTCCCCGGCGCCGACCTGCCGGCGAAGCCCGCGAGCGTCGCCGAGATCGCACCCATCCTGCGCGGGCTGATGTCGATTCCGAGCACGAGCGGCGGCCGCGAGGCGGCGCAGCGCTTCGTGTTCGAGTTCCGCAGCAACCCTGAGATCCTGGCCTTCGTGAACGGCAAGGAGATCGCGCGCTACAGCCAGCAGGGCCCGGTGACGCCCGACCACGCGATCCGCACCAAGAACCTGCCGTTCATCGCGCCGGCGCCGGAAGCCGGCAAGCTCGACGCGTTCATGAAGGACACCAAGGCCGCGCTGGAGAAGTTCGCGGCGAACTATCACGCCTATTTCACGCGCTACAACGGCCGGCAGATCGTCGCCAAGAAGGAGCTCGATCCCGTGCCGCGCGTGGTGCTGGTACCGGGCGTTGGCCTGTTCGGTGTCGGTAACAGCTCGAAAGACGCCAAGATTGCCGCCGACCTCGCCGAGACCACCGTCGCTGTGATCGCCGATGCCGAACGGCTCGGCACCTACCAGTGCATCCCCGAGCCGGACATCTTCGACATCGAGTATTGGTCGCTCGAACAGGCCAAGCTCAGCAGCGCGGCCGAGAAGCCTTTAGCGCGTCGCATTGCTGTTGTTACCGGCGGCGCCTCCGGCATCGGCGCGGCGACAGCCGCCGCCTTCGCCAGGGAAGGTGCCGAGGTCGTGGTCGTCGATCGCGACGTCTCCAAGATGAAGGGCTTCGCGATCACCTGTGATGTCACCGATGCTGGGCAGGTCCGCGCGGCGTTCGACAGGATCGCGGCGACCTATGGCGGCGTCGACATCGTCGTCTCCAACGCAGGCGCCGCCTGGCAGGGCAAGATCGGCGACGTCGACGACGCGACCCTGCGCCAGAGCTTCGAGCTCAATTTCTGGGCGCACCAGAGCGTGGCGCAGAACGCCGTGCGGATCATGCGCACGCAGGGGCTGGGCGGTTGCCTGCTATTCAACACCTCCAAGCAGGCGGTGAACCCGGGCCCCGACTTCGGCCCCTACGGCCTGCCGAAAGCCGCGACCCTGTTCCTGATGCGCCAGTACGCGCTCGACCACGGCGCCGACGGCATCCGCTCCAACTCGGTCAACGCCGACCGCATCCGCTCGGGCCTGCTGACCGACGACATGATCGCCCAGCGCTCCAAGGCACGCGGCCTTAGCGAGGCCGACTACATGGGCGGCAACCTGCTCGGCCTCGAGGTGACCGCCGAGGACGTGGCGCAGTGTTTCGTCACGCTCGCCAAGTCGCCCAAGACCACCGGCGCGGTGCTGACCGTCGACGGCGGCAATATCGCGGCTGCCTTGCGCTGACCACAAAGCGCGCTGCTTTTGCGGCGTCGCGGCGTTATTGTCGTCATAGGTATCTAACGATGGAATTCCCCGTCACCCTCGTGAAGCTTGCCGGCTCGGTCGCGCTCCTGCTGTGGGGCGTGCACATGGTCGGCACCGGCGTGCAGCGCGCCTTCGGCGCGCGGCTGCGCAGCTTCCTGGGCGGCGCCCTGCGCAACCGGTTCAAGGCCTTCCTGGCGGGCATGGGCGTGACGGCGGCTTTGCAGAGCAGCACCGCCACCGGCCTCATGGTCACGGGCTTCACCGCGAGCGGGCTGATCGACCTCGCGCCGGCACTCGCCGTCATGCTGGGCGCCAATGTCGGCACGACCCTGATCGTGCAGGTCCTGTCGTTCGACGTGGCCGAGATCGCGCCGGCCTTCATTCTGGTCGGCGTGCTGCTGTTCCGCCGCGCCTCCGCCGGCCCGCGCGACTTCGGCCGCGTGCTGATCGGGCTCGGCCTGATGCTGATGGCGCTCGAGCAGTTCATCACGCTGATCCGGCCCTACGAGGACGTGCCCAGCCTGCGCCTGCTGCTGGGCGCCATCGCCACCCAGCCGGTGCTCGACGTGCTGCTGGCCGCCGCGGTTACCTGGGCGGCCCATTCGAGCGTTGCGGTCGTGCTGGTGGTGATGTCGTTCGCGGCCCAGGGCCTGGTGCCGCCGCTCGCCGCCTTCGCCCTGGTCCTGGGCGCCAATCTCGGCACCGCCATCAACCCATTGCTGGAAGGCGGCGCCGACGATCCGGCGGCCCGGCGGCTGCCGATCGGCAACCTCGTGAACCGGCTGATCGGCGTCGTCGTCGCCCTCGCCGCCCTGCCGTGGCTCAGCCGCCTGATGGTGATCGTCGAGCCCGACAATGCGCGCGCCGTCGCCGACTTCCATACCGCCTTCAACCTCGTGCTGGCGCTGGTCTTCTTCCCGCTGCTCACGCCCTTCGCCCGCCTGCTGAAGCGCTGGCTGCCGACCAAGCTCGACCAGAACGATCCCGGCCGGCCGATCTATCTCGATCCCTCGGCGCAGGAGACGCCGGTGCTGGCGCTGGGCGGCGCCGCGCGCGAGGCGTTGCGCATGGCCGACGTGCTGGAGAGCATGCTGGTCGGGCTGCGCGACACCTTCGAGCGAACCGATCGGCGCCAGATCGGGCAGACCCGACGTATCGACGACGTGCTCGACAAGCTCAACACCGCGATCAAGGCCTACGTGACCTCGCTCGACGGCGATGCGCTGAGCGATGCCGACATCCGGCGCGCGCGCGAGATCCTGGCCTTCGCCACCAACATCGAGCAGGCCGGCGATATCGTCGCCC
>DASXQC010000994.1:0-6908 GCA_036493235.1 Reyranella sp. | reverse complement strand
GACACGGGCTCCGGCCGGCCGGAGGATCTCGTCGTGACCGACCTCGCGGCCGGGGAGACGCCGCCGTCCGAGTTCGGCGCGGAGTGGTACCGGCCCGACGTGCTCAACAAGCGCCTCGCCGTATTGCGGCGCGTGACGTAGGATAGTCCCCTTCACTTCCGGTCCGTAGCGCAGACGTAGAGTCTCCAAGCGCAGACGTAGAGTCTCCGTCCAGTCCCCGTCGTTGCGACGCGTGCGTTCCAGTTCACCTGAACCTGGAGGGGCGAATGACGCGCAGGCATGCGGTCCTTCTCGCGAGCGCGCTCGTGCTCGGCCTCGTTGCGATCCCGAAGGTCGCGGCGGCGCAGAAGCCGGGTGGCGTCATGAAGGTCTATTTCTTCGACAGCCCGGCCACCATGTCGATCCACGAGGAGAGCACCATCGCGGGCCAGGGCCCAATGATGGGCGTGTTCAACAACCTCGTGATGTACGACCCCGACGTGCCGCAAAGCGGCCTGAAGTCGGTCGTGCCCGACCTCGCCACCGCGTGGTCGTGGGACGAGGCGCGCACGGCGCTCTCGTTCAAGCTGCGCTCGGGCGTGCGCTGGCACGACGGCAAGCCGTTCACCGCGCGCGACGTGAAGTGCACCTTCGACCTGCTGCAGGGCGCCGGCCTCAACGGCGAGACGCTGCGGGTCAATCCGCGCAAGACCTGGTACGGCAACCTCGCCGAGGTCGTGGCCAAGGCCGACGACGAGGTGGTGTTCCATCTGAAGCGGCCGCAGCCCGCCTTTATCGCGCTGCTCGCCTCGGGCTTCACGCCGATCTATCCCTGCCACGTGACGCCCGCCGAGATGCGGCGGCGGCCGATCGGCACCGGGCCGTTCCGCTTCGTCGAGTTCAAGCCGAACGAGGTGATCCGCGTCGCGCGCAACAAGGACTACTGGAAGAAGGACCGGCCGTATCTCGACGGCATCGAATGGAAGATCATGAAGAACAGCTCGACCGGCATGCTGTCCTTCATCGCCGGCACGGTCGACATGACCTCGCCCTACTTCTTCCAGGTGCCGGTGCTGAACGACGTCCGCGCGCAGGCACCGAAGGCGGTGTGCAAGCTGATGGCCTCCAACGTCCAGCGCAACGTGCTGATCAACCGCGAGGCGCTGCCGTTCAACCATCCGGAGCTGCGCCGCGCCGTGGCGCTCACCATCGACCGCAGGGCCTTCATCGACACGCTCACGCAAGGCGTGGGCACGATCGGCGGCGCGCTGCTGGCGCCGCCCGAGGGCATCTGGGGCATGCCGCCGGAGGTGGTCGAGAAGCTGCCGGGCTACAGTCCCGACGTGGCGGCGAGCCGTGCCGAGGCGCGCAAGATCATGGAGGCCGCGGGCTACGGGCCGAACAACAAGCTCAGGCTCAAGGTCACCACCCGCAACATCTCGGTCTATCGCGATCCGGCGGTGATCCTGATCGATCAGCTGAAGCAGATCCATATCGAGGCCGAGCTCGAGCCGGTCGACACCACGCAGTGGTTTCCCAAGGTGCGCCGGCACGACTACACGCTGGGCGCCAACCTGACCGGCAACGGCATCGACGATCCCGACCAGTCGTTCTACGAGGGCTATG
Source organism: Reyranella sp. (assembly GCA_036493235.1). Lineage (GTDB taxonomy): Bacteria > Pseudomonadota > Alphaproteobacteria > Reyranellales > Reyranellaceae > Reyranella. The sequence continues at coordinate 5,303 of DASXQC010000994.1, read as the reverse complement.
TCTGCGGTTCGGAGAACAACTACGACGGCTACTGCAATCCTGCCATCGAGAAGATGATCGATGCGCAGTCGCAGGAGGCCGACCAGGACAAGCGCAAGAAGATGGTGTGGGACATCGAGCGGCGGCTGGCCGAGGACGTGGCGCGGCCGGTGCTCTACCACAACCGCTCCGGCACCTGCTGGCAGGACTACGTGAAGGGCTACACGCCGATGATCAACAGCATCTACAACGGCATGCGCATGGAAGAGGTCTGGTTGGACCGATAGTCCCGTCGTCCCTCCACTCCGCCGGCGCTCCGGTCGGGACGACGGAAGCTCTCTCGATCGTCGAGCCACGAAAGCCGTCCTCCAAAGGGACGGCTTTTTGCTTTAAGACCGCCGTGCAGGGGGCGGCGTTCCGGCCCCCCATTGGTGAGAGGGAATGTGTCGACCCGGACTTCATTGATCGGCCGGACAGTCGCGGTCAGCTCGCGGCATCCGTGGATCGTGCTGTTTCTCGCCGGCGCGCTCACGGTGGCGGCGCTGCTCTTCACCGCCAAGAACTTTGCGATGACTGCCGACCCCGGGCAGCTGATCTCGCAACGGCTCGACTGGCGGCAGCGGGAGCTCGCCTTCGACGCAGCCTTTCCTCAGTTGATCAACCTGACCCTGGTCGTGGTCGACGGCGCCACGCCCGAGCTTGCAGACGACGCGGCCCGGCGGCTGACGGGGGCGTTGAAGGACAGGCGAGATCTCTTTCACACCGTGCGCTGGCCCAGTGGAGGCCCCTTCTTCGATCGCGAGGGCCTGCTGTTCCTGTCGTTGGACGATGTTCGGTCGGCGACGGATGGCCTCGTGAAGGCGGCGCCGATGCTGGTGCGGCTGAAGGCCGATCAAAGCCTGCGCGGCGTCCTGGTTGCGCTCTCCGATATGATGTCGGCCGTCAGGAGCGGCGAGGCCACGCTGAAGGACATCGAACCCGCGCTGACAGCCTTCTCGCAAACATTCGAGGATGCCGTGGCCGGCCGGCCGGCTACCTTTTCCTGGCGGACGTTCTTCACGGACAGGAAGGCGACCCGCCGGGAGACGCGCCATGTCCTGCTGGTTCAGCCGGTGATGAACTACACCGCGCTGGAACCGGGGGCTGCCGCGAGCGGCGCGATTCGCCAGATCGCTGGTTCTCTCAGCCTCGATCCGGCGCACGGTGTGACCGTTCGGCTGACCGGCCCCGTGCCGCTGGCGGATGAGGAATTCGCCTCGCTCGCGCAGGACGTTCAGTACGTCCTCGGGGCCATGATCGGCGGCTTGCTGGGGATCCTCTGGCTGGCGGTCCGTTCGGGGCGAGTGGTTTTTGCGATCCTGGTCACGACCCTGACGGGGCTCGTCCTGACGGCTGCCGGTGGGCTCCTGGTGATTGGCCGCTTCAACCTCATTTCGATGGCCTTCATTCCGCTTTTCGTCGGCCTGGGCGTCGACTTCAGCATCCAGTTCAGCGTCCGCGCGCTTGCCGAGCGGCTGGTCCATCCCGTGCGCGAGGCGGCGCTGGTCGAGACCGGCTCGAGCATCGGCCGGGCACTGGCGCTCTCGGCGGCAGCGATCGGCGCAGGCTTCCTCGCCTTCCTTCCCACCAGCTACGTCGGCGTGGCCGAACTCGGCGCCATCGCCGGGTTCGGCATGGCCGTGGCGTTTGTCCTCAGCATCGTGCTCCTGCCGGCGCTGCTGGTCCTGGTGCGGTTTCCGAAGCCACGGATGGCGGAGGTCGGCTTCACGATGTTTGCGCCGCTCGATCGCTTGGTGCATCGGCGGCGCCGCAGGGTTCTCGCGGTCTCGCTCGCCGCGGCGGTCGGGGCGATCGCGCTGCTGCCGTGGGTGCGCTTCGACTTCGATCCACTGAACCTCAAGAATCCCGAATCGCAGTCGATGACCACGCTGAAGGCGCTCGCGGCCGATCCCGACTGGACGCCCTATGCGATCAACGTGCTCGCCAAGTCGCCCGTGGACGCGCAGAGGCTGTCGCCGCGGCTCGCCGCGCTCCCCGAGGTGTCGCGCGTCGTCACCTTGCTGAGCTTCGTGCCGACGCAACAGGAGGAGAAGCTCGACCTGGTTGTCAACGCCGCAAGCGTGCTCGAATCCGCCTTCGACGATGTCTCGCCTCGCAAGCCTCCGTCCGACGAGGAACTCCAGAAAAGGCTGGCCAGCACAGCGGCGGCCCTGCAGGTCGTGGCCGGCCAGGCCGAAGAGGGGCCGGCTTCCCGCGCGCTGCGGCGATTGGCCGATGTGCTGGGTCAGCTGAAGGCGGCCACGCCGGACATCCGGACCCGCGCCGAACTGGCCGTGACCGCTCCGCTTCACGTCACGCTCGATCAGATCCAGGCACAGCTGAAGGCAGGTCCGGTAACGCTCGAAACCCTGCCGCCGGAGCTCGTCGAAGAGTGGATGACCAAGGACGGCCGCGCTCGCCTGCAAGTGCTGCCGAGCAGCGGTCGGACCGACAACGAATTCCTGCGGCAGTTCTCCGCCGCCGTCCTGCACGTCGCGCCGAACGCCACCGGAGCCCCCATCTCCACCAGCGCTTCGGGCGACACCGTTGTCGATGCCTTCCTGCAGGCGGGGGTGTATTCCGCCGTTGCCATCGTCGTGCTGCTGGCATTGGTGCTGCGGCGGGCGCGTGACGTCATGCTCACGACGGCGCCGGTGCTGCTGAGCGGACTGCTGACCTTTGCGACCTGCGCCATCCTCGATCTTCCGATCAACTTTGCCAATATCATCGCCCTGCCTCTCCTGTTCGGCGTGGGTGTCGCCTTCAACATCTACTTCGTGACGGCGTGGCGCGCCGGCGAGACGGCGATGCTGAGCTCGAGCCTGATGCGCGCCGTGGTCTTCAGCGCCCTCACCACCGCCACGGCGTTCGGCGCCCTGTGGCTATCGCGCCACCCCGGCACCGCGAGCATGGGCAGGCTGCTGATGATCTCGCTGGCCTGGGAGCTTCTGGTGACGATTCTCGTCCGGCCGGCCCTGCTCGCCCGGCCGCCGACGCGCTAGGGGGACAATCTTCACGGCCCAACCATCTTCATGGGGCCTCTTTTGCGACCCTGTTCTAAGGCTATTCTTCACCCGCCGGCCGGGTTCGGCGGGCTTCGCAAGGAGAGAGACGTGCCATCGTTCGTCGATCGTCAAAACGCGTTGCGCGTCGGCGCAGGTGTCAGTCGTCGAAATGCCCTGCGCCTCGGCGCAGGTGCTGCCGTTGCCCTCGTCGGGCCCGGCCTTGTCGTCGCATCCCTGCCGGCGGCGGCCCAGCAGAATGCTGCCGCCGAGCTCGTCCAGAGGACCGCGGCCCAGGTGCTGGATCTCGTCATGACCAAGACCGGCGCCGCACGCGAGGCGGGAATCCTGCGGGTGCTCGAGAGCGATTTCGACCTGAACTACATGGCGCGCTTCACCCTGGGCGTTCATTGGAACCAGGCGTCGCCCGAGCAACGCGAACGCTTCCTCAAGGTCGCCGCGAACGCCGAGGCACACGCCTATGCCAGGCGTTTCGGCGAGTATGGCGGCCAGACGCTGACCGTCGACCGCGCGCCGCCCAAGAGCCGAGGAGACGGCATTTCGGTGGTCAGCAGCAAGCTCAGCCAGACCGATGGTGACCCGCTGGTGCTCCAGTGGGACGTTCGCGATGGCGGACAAGGGCCGCGCGTCGTCGACGTTCGGGTCGAGGGCGTCAGCATGATCGTGACCCGGCGCGCGGAATACAATTCCTTCATCCAGGCTCACGGCGGCCAGGTTGACGCGCTGATCAACGAGCTCGAGGCCCGCGCCAAGAAGTGATCCGTGTTGCGCTCAACACGGTTTGCAATGGTAGTGCTTCAAGGTCGACCACTCATCGTCGAACTTCCTGAACCTTCCCCTGCAGATCCAGATCGTCTTGTCGGTCTCGAAAGGAAGTGCCCAGGGGCTGTCGGTTTTGCCCACTGCCTCGACTGAAGCGTAGACCTTGAGCAAGTCTTCGCGGCGGCCCCCCAGCTGTATGACCACGCCGCCGGTATGTCCGCGCGGCCCCCAGAGCTCATAGTTGTTGTGCGCGCTGATCGAAGGGGGCAGGCCCCAGGGCTTCGCAAAGAAGTCGACCGCCGCCGCCTCCCCGTAGTTGTTCGCGAAAAATACCGCATCCGCTCGCTCTTCCGGCGGCAGCGATTGATAGGCGTGACCGACCAGGGCGGCGAGTTCGCGCCAGCCGAACATCTCGGCATAGAGTTGTGGCAGACGGCCGAACGCGATCTTTTTGTCGGTGCCTTCAGGAGCAATACCGAGAAGGTCTTGATAGGCAGCGAAACGCTCGATGGGAAACAGGGGAACGACGAAGGGGAGTATCGGCAGGCTCAGCAAGACAAAGCCGGCAAGCAGCGCCGTGCGCAGGCGTCGGGACGCGAACCACGCCTCCAATGCCACGGCTCCGCCGGCGAGGAGAACGGGATAGGCACCTGTTGGATAGTAGGATTTGGCATGGAGCGCGATCATCACGACGAGCAGAAGCAGGTATGCGATAGCGATGGCGCGAAGGTCCGCGAACTGCCTCCAAAACGTGAACGCTGCGAGGCCAGCGAGCCAGATCGGCGCCGTTACCGGGTTGAGGTCGCGCATCTGGATCAACACGAAAGTCCAGGGCGTATAGACGACATTCTTGCTGTCGACCACGGCGGCAGCGAATTCGAGGAACGGCCATCCATGAACCCATTGCCAGAGCAAGTTGGGCAGCACGATGAGGGTGGTGACCGCTGCAGCGACATAGGGGCTGGGGCGGGCAAGACGGCCGCGTGCCGATGTCAGGAGCAGGCCGATCAGGAGAGCAACGATCCAAAGCGCAATGGTGTATTTGACCATGACCGCCAGACCGATCACCAGGCCCATCGGGAGCCACCAGCGTTCATCGTTGTCTCGGATGATGCCGATGAGAGCATAGGCACAGAACAACCAGGCGATCGGTTGAAGCGAGTCCGTGTAGAAAATCGTCCCGAAAGCAAGCTGGATCGGACAGAAGAGTACCGCCATACCGGCGAGCAACTGGGCCCAGGTGCCGCCCCCGAGCTTGCGGGCCGTTTCGGCCGTGAGCGCAACGGTACCCGCATGAGCCAGCGCCGGGATCAGCCGGAACATCGTCAGCGAGTTGGGAAACAGGCCGTGCATCAATGAGGCGAGCAGCGGGATCAAGGGCGGCTGGTCGACGTAGCCCCAGTCCAGGCGCTGACCGCAGATGATGAAATAGAGCTCGTCGCGGTGATAGCCGTATTGGCTATTCGCCGCCAAATGCAGCGCGGCCGTGAGAAGAGCGAG
>DASXQC010000993.1:0-2970 GCA_036493235.1 Reyranella sp. | reverse complement strand
CAGGAGCCGTGCGGCGTTGGGATGCGGCGCCTGCTTGACCTGGCCCAGCACGAACTGCGTCGCCGGCACCATCTCCATGATGCGGTAGCCGATGTTGAGCCCGTCCTTGTTCATCAGGAAGCAGCCGCTCACGCTCTCGGCGACGGCGAGCTCGCGTTCGCCCGACTTGAAGAAGGTCGACACGTCGGCGGTGGTGATCATCAGCTTGCGCTGGTCGATCAGCGTCTTGATCCACTTCTGGGTGCGTTCGAGGCCCCATTCGATGGCGAGGTAGCCGCCCAGCCGCGGCAGCAGGAAGTTCCCCGACATCAGCTTGTCGGTCCACTTCGCGTCGAGCAGCCCCTCCCACTGGTTCGGCACCTGCTCCTGGGTGAGCTTGGCCTTGGCGTAGAGCGGCGCGTAGACGTAGTTGTGGTTACAGACCGCCTCGCCGTCCCAGAAGATGTCGCGGTCCTGCGCGCCGAACTTGCGCCAGTCGTACTTCTCCAGCAGGCCGCGCTTCTGGACCTCGAGCGTGCCGCCGAGCGAGAAGGTCCAGACGTCGGTCGCGTGACGGCCGGCGCGCTGCTCGGCGATCAGGCGTGAGCTTGCCTGCTGGTCGCCCAGCCACGTGACCTTGATGCCGGGGAAGCGCTTGGCGAATTCCGCCGGGATCCACTGCACCGATGGCGAGCCGGGCGCCCAGATGATGACCTCGCCCTCGGGCTTGGCTTTCTCGTACAGCTCGGCGAGCTGCGGCGAGACTCCCTGTGCCGGCTGCGCCGAGGCGCGGCGAATGAACGGCGCGGTACCGAGCGCCAGCGCGCCGGCGATGACCGCACGGCGCGACGACCGGGTCTTGTCCATGACGTGTCCTCCTTGTCTTTGTCTTTTGGGTACTCGAACTCTCGCCGCCGGGTGGCGCCCTCTCTGGAGCGCCTTGCCCGTCGGCGTTTGGCGAACCGCTACTCGGCGGCCTGCAGCAGGAAGCCGGCCGGGCTCTGCGCCTTGCGCATCTGCTCGGCGTAGGCATCGAGCCAGTCGATCCTGTCCGAGCAGACGAACGAGCCGCCGCGCGCGCCGCGCGTCAGCTCGGGCCGGTCGACGGTCGCGGGGACCGAGCCGTCCTTGGCGTGCGCCTGCGCGGCGGCGATGATGCGGCGGCGGGTCATGGCGATCATGCGGTCGCTCGCGGCGAGGTTCTCGAAGCCGCGATCGACGATGCCTTCGTCCGGGCCCTCCATGCTTTCGACCATCGCCTGGTCCTGCTGGCCGATGCCCTGAATGCCGGAATACGACTTGCCGCTCGCCTGCTCCTCGCGGTCGATCAGGTAGTCGTTGCCGCGGTTGCCCTTGAGCCGCCAGCGGCCGAGCCAGTCGGTCGTGTCCGGCAGGTAGGTCATCGTCGGCGCCCCGCCCGGCATGTAGCTGCCGTCCTTCAGGGTGCGCAGCGCCATGTCGCGCTTCGTCCAGGCCATGACGTAGGTCATGGTGTGGCTGTCGTCGAGCGGCACCGAGAGCGTCGCCTGGATCATGTTGGCGAAGGTGCCGTCCGGCACCTGCGCGAAGAACGGAAAGATGAAGTGGGCGAAGCGGTGGAAATGGTTGCCTTCGTCGGCCGGACGGTAGGCATCGTACATCGTGCCCCAGTCGGTCTCCTTGACGTGGTAGCGCGGCGTGCGGTTGAGCAGGCCGAAGCGATGCATGGTGTTGGGATCGACGTCGTCGGCCTGCACGCCGCCGGCATGCAGGAAGCCGAAGTGTGAGGTGTCGATGTCGCCCTCGAGGCTCTGCAGCCAGTTGCAGTCGCGCATGTGGCACATGACCATGCGCTCGTTGTCTGGGATGCTCAGCACCTCGAGCGCCGGCAGCGGCGGCGGCACCTTGCGCTTGCCCATGTAGACCCAGATCAGGCCGCCCTTCTCGGCGACCTTGTAGGCCTTGGCCTTGACGCGATCGGTGAACTGCTGGTCCTCGGGCAGGTTGGGCTGGGCGAGACAGTTGCCTTCGACGTCGAACTTCCAGCCGTGATAGGCGCAGGCCAGACCGCCTTTCTCATTGCGGCCGAAGAACATCGAGGCGCAGCGGTGCGGGCAGCGGTGATCGAGGATGCCGATCCGGCCCTGGGAGTCGCGGAAGGCGATCAGCTTCTCGCCCAAGAGCTTGAGCCGGGTCGGCGGCGCGTCGGGCTTGAGTTCCTTCGGCAGGCAGGCCGGCACCCAGTATTCGCGCATCAGCTCGCCCAGCGGCGTGCCCGGTCCCACCCGGGTCAGGATGTCGTTGTGCTCCATCGACAGCATCCGGCATTCCTCCTCGTTTTCGTACGGTGTTCGTACGTTATGTACGATTATACCGTGAGCGGGCCCGGACGACGACTCGACTTTCTCTCAGCATGAAAAAACGCGCGCCGTTTCCGACGCGCGTTCCAACAGACGATGGGAATAGAGGGCCGGGCGCCTACACGCCGACGGCGAGCGTGGCCTTTGTCTTCGCCTTCACCTCATCGACGGTCACGCCGTCGGCGAGCTGGACCAGGGTCACGCCGGGCTTGCCGTGCTTGTCGATGGTGAACACGCCGAGTTCGGTGATCACCATGTCGACCACGCGCTTGCCGGTCAGCGGCAGGCTGCACTTGTCGAGAAGCTTGGACTGACCGTCCTTGGAGACGTGCTCCATGGTGACGATCACCCTCTTCACGCCAGCGACCAGGTCCATGGCGCCGCCCATGCCCTTTACCATCTTGCCGGGGATCATCCAGTTGGCGAGATCGCCGTTCTCGGCGACTTCCATCGCGCCCAGGATCGACAGGTCGATGTGGCCGCCGCGGATCATCGCGAAGCTGTCGGCCGAGCTGAAATAGGCCGTGCCCTTCACCTCGGTCACGGTCTGCTTGCCGGCATTGACGATGTCGGCGTCGACCTCGTTGTCGAACGGGAAGGGGCCGACGCCCAGCATGCCGTTCTCCGACTGCAGCGTGATGTCGACGTTGTC
>DASXQC010000992.1:0-3722 GCA_036493235.1 Reyranella sp. | reverse complement strand
AGCGGAAGACGTTCGGTCAGCGGCTTCGTTCGCGCAGCGGGGGACGTGGTTTGCGAGCGCGGTCTCGGCCAGCCTATCCTCGACGCATGGTGGTGTATCGCTTCGTCGTCTGGGCCAGCTGCATTCTCGGTCTTCTGTTCGCCTTCGGCGCGCAGGCGCAGGAAGAGAACTACCCGACGCGACCCGTCACCATCATCGTGCCGTTCCCGGCTGGCGGCAGCGCCGACCTCAACGCCCGCACCGTCGCGGAACGGTTGAGCGCAGCGTTCAGCCAGCCCTTCATCGTCGAGAACAAGGCGGGCGCCAGCGGCAATGTCGGCACTGCCTATGCGGCGAAGGCGGCACCTGACGGCTACACGCTGCTGATGAGCAATTCCGGCGCGCTCACGGTCAATCCGCACCTCTTCGGCTCTGTCGGCTACGACCCGCTCAAGGATTTCTCGCCGATCTCGCTCGGCATGAAGATCTCGAACCTGCTGCTGGTCCATCCCAGCCTGCCGGTCCGCACGCTGCCCGAGCTGATCGCCTACGTGAAGGCGCATCCCGGCACCTTCTACGGCCACAGCAGTGGCTCCAAGCAGCTTTCCGGAGAAGCCTTCCGCCTGAAGGCCGGGCTCGACATGCCGCCGGTCGCCTACAAGGGCGCGGCACCGATGATGAACGACCTGCTGAGCGGCCAGATCAAGATCGGCTTCGACGAGGTGCTGACCTCGATGCAGCAGATCAGGGCCGGCAAGCTGATTCCGATCGCCACCACCGGCGCGGCACGCTGGCCGACCCTCCCGGACGTTCCGACCATCGCCGAGCTGGGCGGCCCGCTCGCCGACTACGAGGTGACGGGATGGTTCGGTTTGCTGGCGCCGGCCGGCACGCCGCCGAAGATCGTCAACCGCCTCGGCGACGTCCTGCAGAAGACCTTCGCCGACAAGGACTTCCGCCAGCGCATCTACGACCAGGGCTCCGAGCCCGTCGGCAGCAGCCCCGAGGCGTTCAAGGCCTTCATCGCCGCCGAGTACCAGCGCTGGGGCGAGCTGATCAGTGCCGCCGGCATCAAGCTCGAGTAGGAGCCGCGATGAGCCTCGTCATCCAGCCCGTCTCGCCGCATATCGGCGCTGAAGTGATCGGCGCCGATCTCGGCCAGCCGGTCGGCGACAACCTGTTCCGCGAGCTGCACCAGGCCTGGGTCGATGCCGACGGACTGCTGGTGGTGCGCGACCAGCAGCTCACGCCCGAGCAGCAGATCGCCTTCAGCCGCCGCTTCGGCGAGCTCGCCACAGCCGGCGACAATCCGGTGATCCAGAAGTATGCGCTGCCGGGTTATCCGGAGATCTTCCGCGTCTCCAACAAGAAGGAGAAGGACGGCGAGCCGCTCGGTCGTGAGGATGCCGGCACCTACTGGCACGCCGACGGCACCTGGCAGACCCATCCGTCGAAGGCCTCGATCCTCTACGGCATCGAGATCCCGCGGGTCGGCGGCAACACCATGTTCGCCGACCTCTACCAGGCGTGGGAGACGCTGACGCCGACGATGCAGCGCATGCTCGACGGCCTGCAGGCGGTGCACGCGATGGCCAATGCCAGCGGCACCAGCTTCGAGCGCGAGTTCACCGGCAAGGGCGACGTCGTCAACGCCAAGGCGGCCGTGCATCCGCTGGCGATCACCCATCCCGACAGCGGCCGCAAGGCGCTGTTCGTCAATCGCGGCTACACGCAGCAGATCGTCGGGCTGAGCCGCACCGAGAGCGACGCGCTGCTCGCCTTCCTGTTCCAGCATTCGACCGCGCCCGAGCTGGTCTATCGCCACGCCTGGCGGCCGCGCGATCTCGTCATCTGGGACAATCGCTGCACGGCGCACTACGCCATTCCCGACTACAAGGCGATCGGCGACCGCTACCTGCACCGCACGTCGGTGAAGGGTGATCGGCCGATGCGCGCGTAGGGGAAGAGGAGGACCGCATGCCCGAGAGCATCCTGAGCCCCGAGGAAGTCGCCGCCTATCGACGCGACGGCTACATCGTCCCGCGTTTCCGGCTCGAGGGCGACGCGCTCGCCGGCCTGCAGCAGGCAGTCGCGCACCTGGTCGAGGACAACCCGGCGCTGCTCGACCAGTCGATCGTCGGGCCGCACGTGCCGGGCAGCGGCGTGCAGGGTGTGAAGGTGCGGTCGCCAGAGTACTGGAAGCGCGCCGCGCTCCACCCTCGCATCGTCGACATGGTCGAGCAGGTGATCGGCCCCGATATCGTGCTGTGGGGCACCACGCTGTTCTACAAGCGCGCGGTCAGTGGGCCGGCGACCGGCTGGCATCGCGACGGGCAGGTCTGGCCGATCGAGCCGCTCGCCACCACCAGCGTGTGGATCGCGGCGACCGAGAGCACGGTGCGCAACGGCTGCTTGCGCGTGATCCCGGGCTCGCATGCCGCGCAGCGGATCGGCGAGCATGTGTTCGAGGATCGCAAGGACATGATCGTCCGCCGCAGCCTCAGCCCGGAGGAGTTCGATGAGAGCAGGGCCGTCGACGTCGAGCTCGAGCCGGGCCAGATGGTGATGTTCGATGTCTACACGGTGCACGGCGCCACCCATAACCGCGGCGCCGTCCCGCGCGCGGGCTACGCCCTGCGCTTCATGCCGGCGACCAGCCATTTCGACCATGACGGCGCCGAGCACCGAGACGAGCCGGGGTATGCCCATAACACAAGGGCGCTGTTCCTCGTGCGCGGGCAGGACCGCAGCGGCCTCAACGATTTCAAGCGCGGCCATCCCGTGCCGGCCTGACAGCATCACACGGGATGCAATGGTAAAAGCGCCGTGATCGGCCGCGACCGCGGGGTGACGGTGTTTTTAACCGCCTTGGGTGGGATGGACCGCCAGGATTGAGCGTATCATCCGTATCAATCCCTCCGCGGAGGATGTGATGCGCAAACCCCTCGCGATCATCGCCGCTCTTCTGCTCGCCGCCGCCGTGCTCGGAGTGCTCGCAGCGGCGCCGCTGTCGCTGTACTACAGCTGATCGCCGGCCATCGTCGCCGCGGCATCGCGGCTGAAGCGGTCCAGCAGGCCGAGCTGATCGGCGGCCGGACGCCACGGCATCGGCCGGTGGACCGACACCATGCCGTACAGTGTTCCGTTCACCCGGATCGGTGTCGAGCAGACTGACTGCACGCCGGCTTCGAGCAGGATGGCCTGGGCAGGCTTGCCGGCAAACACGGGACTGGCCGATACGTGCTCGACGATCACGCGCGCGCCCGTCTGCAGCGCCCGACCGCACGCCGACCCGTCTTCCTTCACCGCGGCGAAGAAGTCGAGGAACGGACGTTCGAAGCCCTGCTGTGTGGCGATGCGCAGAACGCTGTCTTCCAGCACCTGGATGTTGCCCATCTCCGCGCCGATGGCCGGCAACAGCCGGCGGAGCATGCCATCGAGATCAGGCTTCGCCGGCGGAAGCACGCGATGCAGCGCGGCGACCAGGTCGCGAGCGACGAACGGCTTGGCGACGAACGTCCTGGGCTTGAAGAGCGACGGCACGCTGATCGCGCCGTAGCCCGAGCAGATGACGAACGGAACGCCCGCGCGGTCGAGCGCCTGCATCAGGGCGATGGTCTGCTCGCCGCGCAGGTTGAGGTCGACCACGGCCGCATCGACCCGTCCTGCGGGCAGCGCAGCCAGCGCGTCGGCGGGGCTGACGAATGGCCCCAGAACCGTGCCGCCTGCCGCGGCGATCGTGG
>DASXQC010000991.1:0-6925 GCA_036493235.1 Reyranella sp. | reverse complement strand
GAAATGATCGCTGTGCAGGTGGGAGATGTAGATCGCGTTCGCGCCCTCGAACGCAGTGGCGAGTTCTTGCTGGCTGTATTCCGGATAGGAGTGCCAGCCGCCGTGGTTCGCTGTGCCTGCCCACGGGTCGCACACCAACTTGGCTCCGTTCGCCTCCACCGTGATGAACGAATTGGAGTAGTGCGTTATTTTCATCCGATGTTCCGGCCCCACACGGGGGCAATCGAACTGAATTCACCTTGCCCGTCAAGGTGGTGGAACCCGTCGCCGGTTTCCCTGTAGTGTCCCGCCGACGAAGCAGCGGTGTTGCGGACCGCTGATGAACTCCTTTTTTCGGAGATGGTCTTGGGGAAGGAGCAGGTCGGCGTGCTGCCGGCGTCGTTCGCCGCGATCCTCGTGGGATTGTTCACGTTCTACGCAGGACAGGAGAGCGCCCCGCTCAGATTCGCGCTGGACGACGCCTATCTGTACCACGCCTTCGCCGCCAACTCGTCGCTCGGCGCCTTCTTCAAGTATTCGCTCTTCGACGCCGGCAGCAACGGCTGCACGTCGCTGCTGTATTACCTGCTGCTGACGGTCCTCTACGGCGTGGTCCGACTGGTGACTGGCGACTGGCACAGCCACTTCGTGCCGGCCGCGATCACCGTGACATTCGTCCTTCACACCGTGACGTACGTCGTCTTCGCCTTTCTGGTCGCACGGTCGGTCAGCCGCGCCGTGCCCAACGCGTTCATCCAGTTCGCGATGACGGTCTTCATCCTGTTCAACGGCAGCCTCTACTACATCTTCTTTTCCGGCATCGAGGGTCCGCTCTCGCTCCTCCTCGCCTTCTTCGCCTTCGAATCCATCAGGACCGCTAAACTCGGCCGCCTCGCCATCATCCTGTTCTTCATGGGGCTGCACCGGCCCGACTTCGCCTTCGGCGCCCTGCTGTTCGCGATCGTGATGTTCGTGCTGTACCGGCCGGCCTCGCTCGGCCTGCGGATCGGCCTCGTGCTCGCCCCCCTGATCGGACTGGCGATCGTGTTCCTGGCCAATCTCATCGGTACCAGCAGCCCGCTGCCCAACTCGCTCGCCCGGACCGCCGTGCAAGGAGTCGACCTCGAGGCGTCCCGCAGCCTGGCTGCTTTCATCCTCTCTCAATTGAAGCCCGGCGAGCTCGCCCGGCGGCTGCTCGTCCTCCTGACGCTGATCAATCCGGCGATCACGCCCTATACCGGCTTCTGGGCGACAGGGATTGCCAAGCAGGGCGGGATCAGTTGGGTCGGCGTCTACATTGCCGCGATGGCGGCACTGAGCCTGCCCTACATGCTCTACTGCCTGGCGACGCTGCGATCGGCGCTGTGGCCGTTCAACCGCGCGCGCCTGGCGCTGATCGCCTTCCCGGTCTGCCTGGTCTCGCTGTTCCTGGTAATCGGCGGCCGCGGCGAGTTCGCCCGCTATATCGTGCCGTCTTTCGTCATCTGGACGCTGGCCATCCTGGAGCTTGCGCGGCAGCGTCCGCCGTCCGAGCGTCTCTTCGCCGGCGGCCCGCGCTGGCTTCCGACCGCCATCGTGGCGCTGATGGCGCTCGGCTCGCTTGGGCCCGCGGTGGAGGACGTCGGCAACACCTCCCGCTTCCTGCGGCAGGTCCATTTCGCCGTCGCCGAATCGGTCGCCAGGCTGGCCGAGGGAGCGCCGAAGCGGCTGTCGCTCGGCACCTGGGAGACCGGCGTCATCAACATGCGACTGACCGGCGTCGTGCATGTGGTCGATCTCTACGGTCTCGGCACCGCGCGCTACCGCAGCCTGCCCTTCCCTCCGGCGCCCGATCGCGCCGACCTCTTCTTCAGGGAGAAGATCGACTACATTGCGCAATACGTCGACCGGACCGGCGTTTCCAACTATCAGGACATCTTCCTGGACCAACTGCGCCAGAAGGGCGCGAAAGTCACGGCGGTGACGACAGTGAGCGCGCCGGAGAACCGCTTCATCAACCACCCACTCTACCCGCACGCGATGACCCTCTATCGGGTAAAGTACCCGACGCCGTGAGGCGTCAGTTGCTGTAGTAGTCCTTGTACTTCGAGTAGTAGTAGCCGTAGTCGCCGTAGCCGTACTTGGAGTGACGGCGGACGTCGACCTGAACCAGCACCACACCGATGCTCTTGGGCAGGTCGCGGAACAGGCGCAGCGCGTTGATCGCGATCTCCCGCGGGGTGCGTTCCCAACGGACCAGGAACAGGATGTAGTCGGAGAGCCGCGCCGTGACGAGCGCGTCGGCCACTGCCATCAGCGGCGGTGTGTCGAGGAAGATCAGGTCGAACTGGTTCGACAGCGCAGAGATGAAGGACTTCATCGCGTTCGAATCGAGGATCTCGGCGGAGTTCGGCGTATTGCTGCGGGCAAGCACGTAATAGACGCCGCTCTGCTCGTCACGACCGATCACCTCTTCCAGCGACTTGGTGCCGGCGAGATGCTCGTCGATCGTGCCTCCAGTCGCCGCCACGTTCAGCGTACCGCCGACAGCGGAGCGCCTGAGATCGCAGTCTATCACCAGGATCTTCTTGTCCGAATTCGCGCGCGCCACCAGGCCTGCCAGCGAGCAGGCGAATGTCGACTTGCCCTCGGCCGGCAGCGACGACGTCACCATGACCACACGCGGCGGCCTGTCGAGCGTGCCCAGCGTCATCGCCGTGTAGGCGGAGCGCAGGGACTCGGCATAGGTCGACGTCATCTTCTCGATAGCAAACCGCGCAGGCGTGAGCTTGCCCAGGGTCGAGCGATTGAGGCTGGGGATCATGCCGACCAGCGGCCGCCCGGTCAGCCGCTCGATCTGCTCGCCGGTGCGGAAGCCACCGTCGAGGCGCTCGAGCAGCAGGATCACCAGCGAGCCAAGCACAAGACCCAGCACCAGTGCGCCGCTCATCGTCAGGCCGTAGCGCGGGAAGGATGGCGAAGTCGACAGCGAAGCCGGCGCCAGCAGACGCGCATCGGGCTGCTGGATGTCTTGCTGCTCGCGCAGCTCCTTGAAGCGCTTCAGGAAGTCCTCGTAGACCGCCCGCGACGACTGGGCCTCGCGCTCGAGCTGACGCAGCTCGACCTCGTTCTGGCTCTGGCCGCCGGCCTTGCGCTCCAGCAGGTCGACCTGGGCCTGCAGTTCCGCCTCCTTGGAACGCGCGGCTTCGGCATCGGCCTGAACGCTGTTGATGATCTTGGCGACCTCCTGCGAGATGCGGGCCTGGATCTGGCCCTGCTCCGCACGCGCCTGGAGGATACGCGGATGGCTGTCGCCGTAGCGCTGGCCGAGATCGCCGACGCGGCGGGCGACCTCTGCTTCCTGGGTCCGCAACGAGGCGATCAGCGAATTACCCAGCACCTCGGAGACTCCGCCCAGGGTCGCCGGGTTGCGGGCCGCCTGCTGCAGCGCAACCAGGCGCGATTCGCGGTCGGCGCGCTGTGCACGGGCCTGCACCAGCTGCGAGTTCAGTTCCGCCAGGGACTGCGAC
Source organism: Reyranella sp. (assembly GCA_036493235.1). Lineage (GTDB taxonomy): Bacteria > Pseudomonadota > Alphaproteobacteria > Reyranellales > Reyranellaceae > Reyranella. Next base: position 3,437 of record DASXQC010000991.1, on the reverse strand, counting down.
GCGATCGTCGCATCCTTGGCGATGGTCAGGCCCGACTTCTCACGAAACGTCGCCACCGCATGCTCGGCCGTCTCGACGCTGCGCTTCAGTTCATCCAGCCGCTCGTTGAAGAAATCGGTCGCGCGCTTGTTGGCGTCGAGCTTCGCCTGTAGCTGATCGACGATGTAGAAATCGGCGATGGTGTCGACGATCCGCTTGGCCTTTCGCGGATCGGCCGAATCGACTGCGATCGAGATGACGTAGGATCGACCGCGCACCGTCGTGACGAGGTTACGCGTCAAGGCACCGATGGCCCGCTGCTTGCCTGCATCATCGTCTGACGACGCAGGCACCGCCTTCTGGAACGGGATGTACTTGGCCACGGAGCTCTTGGCCTCCTGGATCATCGTGCCGACCAGGCCCGGACGTGCTGCTCCGAACTCTGGATCGACGTCGAGATGCAGCTTGTCCACCACGCGCCCGAGCAGGCTGACCGACCGGATCACCTCGACCTCGGTCTGGATGCCGGGAAGATCGAGCAGGCCGGTGGTCAGCACGTCGGTCGTGTTGGTCACCTTGGCCTTGCGGCTGTCGAGCAACACCAGCGCCGTCGAGCGGTACTCCGGTACCAACTGCAGCAGGAGCAGAGCCGTCAAGGCGCAGACCAGTGCAGTCACGCCGATCAGGTGCCACTTGCGCCGGTTGAACATCCGCAGGATTTCGCGCACTTCGGTGCGTGACTGCGTCCCTGCAGACGGCAGGAGAGAACTCCGGACTTCGCTGGTCGTCGGTGTCTCGGTCGCTGTGCTCACGGGCGCACGCTGCTCCGGCAAAAAGAAGAATCGTATTTTGAAGCCCCCCGGCTTCAGCGCCCTGTTAGCGCCTTTTCGCGGCGTCCGCCACCGGTGGGCGCTGATGTCGCGCTAGAAGAAGCGCTCGGGGACTCGGATGATGTCGCCCGGATAGACTGGATCGTTTTCCTGGGCTGGCGCTTCATGAGGCGCTCCCATGCGCTGGATGGTGATCCGGCTACGCGATGCCCGATAGGTATAGCCGCCCGCAATCGCAACCGCCTGCGCCACCGTCAGGCCGTTGACGTAAGCGTAAGAGCCGCGCTTCTCGACTTCGCCAAGAATGAAGAACGGACGCAGGTTCGTAAGCTCGATGCTGATGCGCGGGTTCTTGAAAAACCCGCGACTGCGATACTGATCGATCAGCGTCTGCTCGACGTCCGAGACGGACATGCCCTTGACCTGGACCCGACCTAGCAGCCGAACGGAGATCGCTCCAGTGGCATCAACCTCGTACTCGCCGGATGCGTCTTCCTCGCCGAACACGGTAACCCTGAGCTTGTCGCCGGCCCCGAGCTTGTAGCTCGCCTGAGCCCACGCCCGTGACGGCGGCCCGACAATCGGGAGCAGCAACCCTGTCCAGAGGAGTTTGACGAACGACGAACGCCCCAACATCTCCTTGCGCCGTCCGGCGGGCATGCATGGTGCTCCTTGAAGCGAAAGCAAACGCAGCCGATTGAACATCGGCTGCTGGCCTCAAGACAAGTTCTATTCCGTCACAGGCGAGCGCCCAACCGCAACATCACCACGTTCTGACCATAGGTCGAGTTGGGCTGGTTCGAATCGCGATGCAGGTACTGGTAGCTCGGGCCGATGTAGAAGTTCGCCGTCGGCCGGTAGAGCACACTGGCGCGAAGCGTCAGGTATTGCTCGTAGCGCTGCGAGGTGACGCCTGGGAAAAAACCGTAGTCGGCAATCGAGTAGTCGCCGTGAGCGTCGACCTGGATGTTCGGCCTGAGGTTGTAAGTCACGTCGGTGCCAAACGCAGTGTTGATGTACGACACCGCCGTGCTTAGCGCCGAGTCCTCGACGGTGCGCCGGACGAACGGCTTGACCATCAATTCGCGCATCGGGTTCCAGTAACCGGTCAAGCCGAACTGTGGCGCCGAGATCGTCTGGAACTGGTTGTCCTGGTAGTTTTGCTGGAGATAGCCGGCGAAAGCTTCGAATGACGTGATGCCGCCGAGATCGACAGTGACACCGCCAACGACGTCCCAGCCGGTCGAATTGCGGTTGAAGCCCTGGTCGTCCGGCACCGTCGCGTAGGCGCGCTGGTTCAGGCTGCCTCGCGCCCAGACCTGATAGCCCGGCGAGAATTCGTAGCCGAAGCGCGCCGCCTCTCGCCACTCGTTGCGATTACGATCGCTGTTCTGGATCACACCCTGGGCCGGGCCCAGACCGTTATCGAAGTAGGTATAATTATCGAGCCGGCCGTCGAGCCGAACGTTCAGGCGATTGAACTCCTGATAGTAGCCGACATTGCCGGATATCTGGTTGAAGATCGTCGGCGAGAAGGTGCCGCCCGTGACGACGTTGGGAGAGCCCGGATCCTCATGCTTCCGGTTGTAGGAAAATCCACCGTAGGTGTTCCAGCCGCGCTGGATGTCGACGCGACCATCGAAGCCGGCGCTGAGATCCTGATAATCTTGGGCCGAGTTCGTGCTGTAGAGGCCGAACACCCCCTTGGCGAACAGGTTCAGCATGTGGTTGTTCCAGTCCGACCTCAGATCGAGCGTCGGTCGGATCACCTGTACGAAGGCGGCCGTCGGCGACTGCGTGTTGGGCGTCGCGTAGATGTTGTCGTTGAACATCTCGTCGAGTTCGATGTCCGGGAAGAGCCGGAACGATCCGACGGGCATGCCCTTGGCATCGTAGTTTCCGATCTGCCGAGGGGCGTACGTGCCCGTATCCGGACCGGTCGGTGCCGGTCTGCCGACCTCGCCCGGCGTCTGCGCCTGCGCAGCCCCGCCGATCGCGACCAGCCCCAAAGCTGTGGCCAAAATTCGCTCAAGCCCCAGTCGCCTATCCCTGTTCATGGGTTCTTGCCCTCTTGTACTTGAGCCTTCGCTGCGATCAGTTGTCCGAGACAACTCTTTACGGCCTGTGTCCACTTCCAACAGTTCCGAACGCGAGGATATTCCCTGACCACTTCCAACTGATTGTACCTGCGCGTCCATGGCAGCGCCCGAATATACAACGCTGGCCGCAATTTAGTCACCTCTCCTGAACTGTCGACTGCTCCAGGATTGCGCCCAGGCGACTCCCAGCAACGACATATAAGTGCATGTGACGGCAGGTATCTGTAGGCCGAAATCGACCAACGAGTGAAAGGCAACCAGTACGGTACTGTACATTCCCAGCCCTGCCAGTTCTCGGTCCCGGCCGCGGATGCCGAAGCCGATAGCGCACCGCCAAGCGACCCAAACGACGGCCAGCATGAGCCCACTTGCGGCCGGAATGCCGAGATCGAACGCGAGTTCGAGGTAAGTGTTGTGGGCCTTGTCGTAGTTGCCGACGATCGAGGCCGGCTGGAACACGCTGTAGAGTTCCTCAAAGGAATTCATCCCCCAGCCGATCATGGGCCGCAACGCGATCGCGCCAAGAGTC
>DASXQC010000990.1:0-9182 GCA_036493235.1 Reyranella sp. | reverse complement strand
GGCTCGGCGGCCGATGTCGATCGCGCCGTGAAGGCAGCGGCCGAGGCTTTCAAGGGTCCCTGGTCGAAGATGACGCCGTCAGCCCGCGGCAAGCTGATGCTAAAGCTCGCCGACCTGGTCGCTGCCAACGTCGATCGCCTCGCCGAGATCGAGGTCAAGGACAACGGCAAGCTGATTGCGGAGATGCGCGGCCAGGTTGCCTATCATCCGGAGTGGTGGCGCTACTTCGGCGGCCTCGCCGACAAGATCGAGGGCGCGGTCGTTCCGATCGACAAACCCGACACCTTCGCCTTCACCCGCCACGAGCCAATGGGCGTGGTGGCAGCGCTAACGGCCTGGAACTCTCCCCTGCTCTTCATCGCCTGGAAGTGCGCGCCGGCGATCGCCGCCGGCTGCACCGTGGTGGTGAAACCGTCGGAATTCGCCTCGGCCTCGACGCTGGAGTTCGCCGCCCTCACCAAGGAGGCGGGCTTCCCCGACGGCGTGTTCAACGTCGTCACCGGCTACGGCCAGGAAGCGGGTGCGGCGCTGGTCGACCATCCCGGCGTCGCCAAGATCACCTTCACCGGCTCGGACTCGACCGGCGCGCGGATCTACGCCCAGGCGGCCAAGACCCTGAAGCGCGTGTCGCTCGAGCTCGGCGGCAAGTCGCCCAATATCGTGTTCGAGGATTGCGATCTCGGCGCGGCCGCAGCCGGCGCGATCTCCGGCATCTTCGCCGCCACCGGCCAGACCTGCATCGCGGGATCGCGGCTCCTGGTGCAGAACTCGATCCGCGAGGCCTTCACCCAGAAGGTCGCCGAGCTTGGCCGCACCGCGCGCAAGGGCGATCCGATGAAGGCCGACACCAACATCGGCCCTGTGACGACCACGCCGCAGTACCGCAAGATCCTCGACTACATGGAGATTGCCAAGGCCGAGGGCGCGCGCGTCGTGATGGGCGGCGGTCCCGCAACCGACAAGAGCCTGCCGGGCGGTCAGTTCGTCGAACCGACCATCTTCACCGACGTCAGGCCCGACATGCGGATCGCGCGCGAGGAGGTGTTCGGGCCGGTGCTGTCAATCATCGGCTTCGAGGACGAGGCCGAGGCCGTGAAGCTTGCCAACGACACGATCTACGGCCTCGCGGCGGGTGTGTGGACCAAGGATATGAACCGGGCGCTGCGCATGACGGCGGCGCTCAAGGCCGGCACCGTGTGGGTCAACACCTACCGCGCCATCAGCTACATGATGCCGTTCGGTGGCATGAAGCATTCGGGCATCGGCCGCGAGAGCGGCCTCGAGGCGATCCGCGAGTATCTCGAGACCAAGAGCGTGTGGATCTCGATGGCCGTGGGCTCGCCCGCCAACCCGTTCGTGATGAGGTGAGCGCCATGAAGTTCGGCATCCACAATCCGTCATGGCTGTTCGGCACCGATCCGGCCGGAATCTTCGACGCCGTGAAGGCGAAGGCGCAATGGGCCGAGAACCATGGCTTCACCTGGTTCTCGGTGATGGATCACCTGATCCAGATCGGCAACGTCGGTGCGCCGGAAGAACCGTTCATGGAGGGCTGGACGATCCTCACCGCGCTCGCCGCGGTCACCCAGCGCATCCGGCTCGCGACGCTGGTGTCGTCGGTGCACTACCGCAATCCGGCGATGCTGGCGAAGATGGCGTCCGGCGTCGACCAGATCAGCCGCGGCCGCCTCACCTTCGGCATTGGCGCCGGCTGGTTCGAGGCGGAGTACCGCCAGTACGGCTACGAGTTCCCGCCACGGCCAGCCGTGCGCATCCGGCAGATGGAGGAAGCGGTCAAGCTGATCGTCGCCCTGTGGAGCGGCAAGCGCACCACGTTCGAGGGCAAGTACTTCCAGGTGAAGGATGCGATCCTCGAGCCCAAGCCGGTGCAGAAGCCCCACCCGCCGATCATGATCGGCGGCGGCGGCGAGCAGCTCACGTTGCGCGCGGTAGCGCGGCACGCCGATGCCTGCAATGTCGGCGGCTCGCCGGACCAGGTGCGGCACAAGTACGAGGTGTTGAAGCGCCATTGCGAGGCAGCGGGCCGGAACTACGACGAGATCGAGCGCACCAGCGTCATCAGCTTCGTCATCGCGCGCGACGAAGCGGCACTTGCCGCCAAGCGCCAGAAGCTCGCCGTGGCGGCGCAGTTCTACGGCTTCGCCGGCACCGTGGCGCAGGTCACCGACCTGATCGGCAAGTACCGCGACGCCGGCACGCAACTCCTCATCAGCAGCGCCTACAAGAACGACGCCGAGACGCTGGAGCTGCTGGCCTCCGACGTGATGCCGAAGTTCGTCGGATAGAGTTCAGTAGAGCGACGGAACGTACAGCTCCGGCGGCACCGGCTGGCGGTGGTAGTCGGCCTTGTACTCACGCGGCGGCAGCACGACCTCCGGCTGGGGCACATCTTCATAAGGAATCTGCTGCAGCAGGTGGTGGATGCAGTTGAGGCGCGCGGCCTTCTTGTTGACGCCCTCGACCACCCACCAGCGCGCCTCGGGGATGTGCGTCCGGTGCAGCATCTCCTCCTTCGCCCTGGTGTAGTCCTCCCAGCGCCGGCGCGATTCGAGGTCCATCGGCGAGAGCTTCCACTGCTTCAGCGGATCGCGGATGCGCATGATGAAGCGCAGGTTCTGCTCGTCGTCGGTGATCGAGAACCAGTACTTCAACAAGATGATGCCCGAGCGGACCAGCATGCGCTCGAAGTCCGGTACGGTGCGGAAGAACTCCTCGGTGTCCTCGGGCGAGCAGAAGCCCATCACCCGCTCGACGCCGGCGCGGTTGTACCAGCTCCGGTCGAACAGAACGATCTCGCCGGCCGCCGGCAGGTGGGCGACGTAGCGCTGGAAGTACCACTGGGTGCGCTCGCGCTCGGTCGGCGCCGACAGCGCGACCGTGCGGCAACTGCGCGGATTGAGGCGCTGCATGATGCGCTTGATCACCCCGCCCTTGCCCGCCGCGTCGCGGCCCTCGAACAGCACCACGACCTTGAGGCCCTTGTGCACCACCCAGGACTGCAGCCTGACCAGCTCGCGCTGCAGCCGCAGCAGCTCCTTGAAATAGTGAGCGCGCTCGGCGCTGTCGGCCGGCGGCTGGTCATGCGCGTCAATCAGCTGCGCCAGGCGCTCGTCGTCCAGCTCGAGTTCGCGTTCCTCGTCGAGGCTGTCGAGGATCTCGTCGTGAATGCGCGCCTGCAGGTCCGGCGTGTCCTTCGTGTCGCTCATGGGCGTTGGCTCCGTCGGTTACAGCCCGAGTTGGGCCGGGTCCGCAGCGTCCAATTGGCCATCAAGCCATGGAGAATTTATGACGTCCTGTGAGAAAGCTGCGATACGATCCAGACGGCCACGGTTCAAGCATGTTCCGCTATAGCGAGGGGGGCTATCGCACCACCTTCTGCTCTTCCAGCCGGTCGGTCGCCGGCGGCGGCGTGCGCGAGAGATCGGCGATCTCCTTGCGCAGCTCAGGCGTCATGTCGATCTTGATCGAGGCGAGCGAATCCTTGAGCTGGTCGAGGTTGCGTGCGCCGATGATCGGCGCTGTGATCGCCGGATGCGCGCCAACCCAGGCGATCGCTGTGCCGACCGGGTGCAGCCCCTTGGCCTTGCAGAAGTCGACGTACTTCTCCGCTACCTCGAACATCCATTCGTCGCCGTAGCGCGCCTCGTACATCTTGTTGCTGCGCAGCCGGCCGGTCGCGTTGCCGGAATACTTGCCCGACAGTAGGCCCGCCGCGGCCGGACTATAGGGGATCACGCCGATGCCGTTGTGCTCGGCCATCGGCAGGATCTCGACCTCGGCCTGGCGCTTCACCAGGCTGTACATCGGCTGCGTCACCTGCAGGCGCGCCCAGTTGTTCTTCTCCTGAAGGTCGACCGCACGCTGGGTCTGCCATGCTGACCAATTGCTGACCGCGGGATAGATCACCTTGCCGGCGCGCACGAGGTCTTCCAGGCCGCGCATCGATTCCTCGATCGGCACGAGCGCGTCGTAGCGGTGCAGGAACAGCACGTCGATATGGTCGGTCTGCAGGCGCTTCAGGCAATGCTCGATCGCCTCGATCACGTGCCGCCGCGAGGTGCCGCGCGCATTGAGGTCGGGCCGGATCTGGGCGTTGACCTTGGTGGTCAGCACGAGGTCGTTGCGATGGCCCTGGATCAGCCGCCCGAGGATCTCCTCCGAGACGCCCTTGTTGTACTCGTTGGCGGTGTCGAAGAAGTTGATGCCCGCATCGCGGCACACCTTGTACATGGCGCCCGAGGTCGCCTCGTCGGCATCCCCGCCGAACGACATAGTGCCGAAGCAGAGCTGGGAAACCTGAACGCCGGTACGGCCGAGAAGCTTGTATTTCATGGCGCCGTTCTACTGCGGCTTGGCCGGTTCGACCAGCTTCACGCCATCGACCGTCAAGGTGATCGACTGGGGCGGGTCGCCGTCGGCGCGCAGCCAGCGGCGCGCGACCGCCAGCCGGATCGCCGCGTCGAGCGCGTCGCGGTTGTCGGTGCCGAGCTTGTGCTGGACCTTGTCGACATGGGTCCAGGTCGGCGGCGGCCGACGTCCGGTGAGCTCGCGCACTGCGCCCAAAAGGGCCGTCAGGAATTGGGCGGGATTTTGCGTCGCGGTTGCCATCGGACGAGTATGAGGCCTCGCGGCTCGCGCGTCCGGTCGAATCGCCTTACGCTCCTTCCATGAATTCCTACGACTTCATCGTCACCGGCGCAGGCTCCGCGGGCTGCGCTGTCGCCGGCCGCCTGAGCGAGGACGGCAAGTACCGCGTGCTGCTGCTCGAGGCGGGCCCGAAGGACACCTATCCATGGATCCACGTCCCGCTCGGCTATCACAAGACCTTCAACAATCCGAAGGTGAACTGGATGTTCGATTCGGAGCCCGAGCCCGAGCTGAACAACCGCATCATGTACCAGCCGCGTGGCAAGGTGCTGGGGGGCACCAGCTCGATCAACGGCATGGTGTACATGCGCGGCAACGCCGCCGACTACGACGAATGGCGCCAGCGCGGCTGCGAGGGCTGGGACTACGATTCGGTTTTGCCCTACTTCAAGCGCGCCGAGGACAACGTGCGCGGGGCCGACGATTTCCACGGTACCGGCGGTCCGCTCAAGGTGTCCGATCATGCCTGGCAGCCGACGCTCGCCAAGGCGATGCACGATGCCTCGGTCGAGGCCGGCATTCCCGACAATCCCGACTTCAACGGCGCCCAACAGGAGGGCGTCGGCTACTACCAGACCACCATCAACCGCTCGCGCCGCTGGTCGAGCGCGCGGGCGTATCTCAAGAAGCGCCCCAACCTCGTCATCTCCACCTCGGCGCACGCGACGCGGCTTTTGATCGAGAACGGCCGTTGTGTCGGTGTCGAGTACAAGACGCCGGACGGTCTCGTTCAAGCGCGCGCCAACCGCGAGGTGATCGTGTCGGGCGGCGTCTATGGCTCGCCGCAGCTCCTGATGCTGTCGGGTCTCGGACCGGCCGAGCACCTGAAGCAGCACGGCATCGCCGTGATGCGCGACATGCCCGGCGTCGGCAGCCACCTGCACGACCATTTCAACACCTACGTCGCCTACAAGTGCGCTCAGCCGGTGACGATGAACGACCTCATCCTCAGCCTGCCGCGGCGGATCGTGGCCGGCATGCAGTACGCCTTCGGCCGTACCGGACCGCTCGCCTCGATGGGCCTTTATGTCGGCGCGCTGGTGCGCAGCGACCGGCGCCTCGAGCGGCCGGATCTGCAGATCAACATGTTCGCTTGGGCAATCCGCGAGCGGAACCGCAACGGCGTGGTGCCGCAGCCCTTCTCCGCCTTCGGCCTGTCGCCGGTGCATCTCACGCCCGAGGGCCGCGGCACGGTGCGGCTGAAGTCGGCCGATCCGTTCGCCGCGCCGGAGATCCGCTTCAACTTCCTGAAGAGCGCCAACGACTACAACGCCCTCATCCAGGGCATGCGGATCTGCCGCGAGATCGCCAAGCAGCCGGCGCTGAAGCCGTTCGTGGTCGAGGAGATCCTGCCCGGCAGCCACGTCACCGAGGAGGCCGACCTCAAGGCCGACATCCGCGCCCGCGGCGTCTCCAACCTCCATCCTGTGGGAACTTGCCGCATGGGCCACGAGGTCGACGCCGTTGTCGATCCGCAACTCAGAGTTCACGGAGTTGCTGGCCTGCGGGTGGCCGATGCGTCGATCATGCCATCCATCGTAGCTGGCAACACCAACGCCCCCTCCATCATGATCGGCGAGAAGTGCGCCGACATGGTCCGGCAGGCCGCGCGCTGATCCGCGGCACCGACTTCTAGACGGGCGTCTTCACGGCGCCGCGCACGACCATGTCGAGCATGCCCTCGATCAGCGCGTCGCGCTTGGTCCAGGGGAATTCCGGGTTGTTGATGATCGCAGCGACCAGCCCGTGCAGGCTCATCCACACCAGCTCGGTCGTGGTCTCGAGCGGATAGTACAGTTCGAGCCCGCCCTGCTCGATGTCGCGGAAGATGCCCATGAAGCGGGCGAAGGCAATGGCGCCCTGCGAGCCCGGCTCGTTAGGATCGATCGCGTCGGGCTTGTGGCCTCGCTTCTTGATCTCCTGTGGCGTGTTGCCGGACATGAAGGTCAGCCAGTACTCGCGCGGATGCTCCAGCGCGAAGCGGATGTAGGCGGCACCGCAGCGGCGGAGCCGCGCGACGGGCTGGAGCGGCTCGGCCTCCATGCCGTCCATCAGCTCTATCATCGCGCCGAAGGTCTGGTCGCACAGCGCGACCAGGATCGCGTCCTTGTCCTTGAAATAGAGGTACAGCGCCGGCGCCGACACCCCGACCACGTCGGCGATCCGGCGGATGGTGGTGGCCTGGTAGCCCTCCCGCAGGAATAGCTCCTTGGCGGCCATGAGGATTTCGTCGCGCCGGGTATGGCCCTCGCCGCGTCGCTTCCGGGTGCTGATAGAGGCCGTGGACAAAACCCGTTCCATCCCTTGACAGATAACTTAACATTGATAAGTTATCAATGTTAAGTTATCGACGTTCAGTTCGTCGTCGCCATTGTACCCCAGACCGGGGCTTCCGAACGACACAAGGATGGCCACCATGCGGCTCTCTGTTGATGGCTTTGCCTCGCTGCTCCTCTCCCGCAAGACCCTGTTCGCCACCGCCGGCGTCGGCGCGGTCGCCCTCACCGCCCTTGGCGCCTTCACCTGGAAGGGCGGCGCCGGTCCCGTCGCGCTGGCCCCCGAGGTGATCCGCCCGGCCCGAGTGGCCGAAATCGACTTCCGCCCGCACATGCACAGCCTGATGCTGGCCGGCACGGTGGTGCCGCGCATCGAGACCACGCTGGGCTTCCGCGTCGCCGGCAAGGTGACCAGCCGCGCGGTCGATGTCGGCGCCACGGTGAAGCCCGGCCAGCTGATCGCCCGCATCGATCCGGCCGATTACCAGCTCTCCGTCGACAACGCCCGAGCGGCCCTCGCCTCGGCCGACGCCGACTACGCCCGCGCCAAGGCCGATCTCGACCGCTACCAGGCGCTGCGCAACAGCGCCGCCTTCATGACGCAGACGCTCGACACCAGGCAGTCGGTTTCCTCGACCGCGTACGCCAAGGTCGAGCAGGCGAAGGCCCAGCTCGCGAGTGCCGAGAACAACCTCGCCTACACCGAGCTGCATGCCGACGCCGCGGGCGTCATCACCGCCGTGCAGGCGGAGGTCGGCCAGGTGCTGGCGCAGGGCCAGGGCATGGTGAAGCTCGCCCGCACCGACGAGCTCGAGATCCTGGTCGGCGTCCCCGAGCACCGGCTGAAGGTCGTGCGCGACGCGAGCCAGGTGAGCTTCGAATTGTGGTCCGACGCCGGCCATCTCTTCCACGCAAAGCTCCGCGAGCTCTCGCCCAGCGCCGATCCGATGACCCGCACCTACGCGGCGCGTTTCACCATCATCGATCCGCCGTCGTTCATCGGCATCGGCATGACCGCCTCCCTCACACTGTCGCGGCCCGATCCGGTGGCGCTCGCCGAGGTGCCGCTCAGCGCGATCTTCCAGCAGGGCACGCAGCCCGCGGTCTGGGTGGTCGACAAGGTGGCCGGCACGGTTTCGCTGCATCCCGTCACCATCTCGCGCTGGCGCGACGAGACGGCGTTGATCGCCTCGGGCGTGAAGGACGGCGACATCGTCGCCACCGCGGGCGTGCACAAGCTCGAGCCCGGCCAGAAGGTAAAGCCCTTGACCGGAGCCCCGTAACGTGGCGAGCAACATGGGCAGCCGCACCAACCTCTCCGAGCTCGCGCTCAAGAACAGCACGTTGACGCTATTCTTCATGCTGATGCTCACCCTGGCCGGCGTGTTCGCCTACTTCAGCCTGGGCCGAGCCGAGGATCCGCCGTTCACCATCAAGCAGATGGTCGTGTCGGCCGCCTGGCCCGGCGCCACCGCGCGCGAGATGGAGCAGCAAGTCACCGACAAGCTCGAGACCAAGCTGCAGGAGCTGCCATATTTCTACAACGTCCAGAGCTACACCAAGCCGGGCGAAACGGTGATCTACGTCTCGGTGCGCGACGACGTCCCGCCGGCCAAGGTGCCCGACCTCTGGTACCAGGTGCGCAAGAAAATCGGCGACATCAAGGGCACCCTGCCGCAGGGCGTTCTGGGCCCGAACTTCAACGACGAGTATGGCGACACTTACAGCCTGATCTGGGCGTTCGAGGCCGACGGCTTCTCCGACGCCGAGCTGAAGGAGATGGTCAAGGAGGCGCGCCTGCGGCTGCTGCGCGTGCCCAATGTCACAAAGGCTGACCTGTTCGGCGTCCAGGACCAGAAGATCTACATCGAGTTCAGCCACGCGCGGCTTGCGATGCTGGGCATCCCGATCGACCAGATCTTCGACCTCGTGCGCAAGCAGAACGCGATCGCCGCGTCCGGCACGATCGAGACCAAGGGCGAACGCATGGCAATCCGCGTCGACGGCGCGCCGACCTCGGAGGAGCAGCTGATGGCGATGCCGTTCAGCGCCGCCGGCCGCACCCTCACCCTGGGCGACGTCGCCGACATCAAGCGCGGCTACGAGGATCCGCGCAAATCCTCCATGCGCTTCGACGGCAAGCCGGTGATCGGCCTCGGCGTGGTGATGCAGGCCGGCGGCAACGTGCAGGAGCTCGGCCAGGCGCTCGACAAGGCGATGGACGCGATTCAGCGCGAC
>DASXQC010000989.1:0-2152 GCA_036493235.1 Reyranella sp. | reverse complement strand
ATGTCGTCCTGCCACACCTCGCGCGGCAGGTCGTAGACGAACTCCACGCCGTAGCCGTTGGGATCGTGGATGTAGAGGCTGTGCGTCATGCCGTGCTCGACGCGGCGGTCGAACTTCACGCCCTTCTTCTGCAGGTATTCGAGATGCTCCAGCCACGCCTCGCGGGTCGGCATGGTGATGGCGATATGATTGACCGCGACCGGCATGCCGAACATCGACCAGTTCTCCGGCGGCTTCGGCAGCGCCGTGTTCTCGACCAGCGCGATGTCGTGATGGTGATGGCTGCCGTCCGAACGCGTGCCCGAATAGAAGCGCATCTTCGGCGGGTTGGGGCGGTCGGGGCGCGGCGTCAGCTGCCCGACCAGCTCGAAGCCCACGACCTCGGTCCAGAATGTGTGGCTTTCCTCGATGTCGCGGACATTCAACACCAGGTGGTTGATGCCGCGCGGCTTGACCGGCTTGTCCATAGGGTCCTCCGTTTGGAGTCATTCTAACCCGGCCGGGGGAAGAAAAAAGCGGGGTTGCACGGAATAAAACCGCCCGGTTGGCGTCTCCCTCCTCGTGCACTTCCGCACGCGTCAGGGAGATTCCATGCTGAAATCGCTCGTTTTCATCGCCGCCGCCGCCGTTTTTGCCGCCGGCGCCGCCTTCGCCGCCGAGCCGGCCGGCCCCGCCCCCAAGGCCAGCAATGGCGTGTACGTCACCGCCAAGGGCATGACCCTCTACACCTTCGACAAGGACACCGCCGGCAAGTCGGCGTGCAACGGCAAGTGCGCCGAGAACTGGCCGCCGGCGCTGGCCTCCGACGGTGCCAAGCCGATGGGCGCCTGGACCCTCGTCGCGCGTGACGACGGGCTGAAGCAGTGGGCCCTGAACGGCAAGCCGGTCTACGCCTTCGTCAAGGACGCCAAGGCGGGCGACAAGGCCGGCGACGGCTTCATGAACGGCGCCTGGCACGTCGCCAAGCAGTAGTCGGATTCTTTCGCTGGGCGCGCGCCACTAAAGGCGAATGTGAATTCGCCGACGTGGCGCGCTGCCATAGATTGAATCGATGGCCGATCCCGGGCCCCTGATCGAACCGCACATCCCGGCGTTGCGGCGCTACGCCTTCGCGCTGCTGCGCGACCGCGACCGTGCCGACGACCTGGTGCAGGACACGCTGGAGCGGGCGCTGTCGCGCTGGCTGCTGCGGCGCGCGGACGGCGACGTGCGGGCCTGGCTGTTCACCATCCTGCGCAACCTGCATGTCGGCCGCTGGCGCAGCGAGCGCCGGCGCAGCACCGTCGATCTCGACGAGACGGCGGTCGGCGTTCCGGCACGGCAGGAGGCGGCGCTCGAGGTGCACGACGTTCTGGCGGCGATCGACCAGCTACCGGAGGAGCAGAAGTCGTTGCTGCTGCTGGTCGGGGTCGAGGACTTCTCCTACGACGATGCCGCACGCATCCTCGGCATGCCGATCGGCACGGTGATGTCGCGCCTGTCGCGCGCGCGGCAGAGGCTTCGCGCGCTGGTGGAGACCGGCAAGGTCACGCTGCTTCGGAGAGTGAAATGACCGAGGATGGCCCCATCGTCGAGGACGACCTGCAGGCCTATGTCGACGGCCGCCTGGGCGACGCGCGTCGCGCCGCGGTCGAGGCCTACCTGGCGCAGAACCCCGACGTGCGCGAGCGCCTCGAGCTCGACATCCGCCAGCGCAACGCATTGCGCGGCCAGCTCGAGGGCAAGTTCGCGGAACCCGTGCCGCCGCGGCTGTGGATCGCCAACATCCGCGCGGCGCGGCGCACCACGATGATGCGGCGGCTGGCGGCGGTCGCCGCGAGCCTGCTGATCTTCACCGTCGGCGCCGGGACTGGCTGGTTCGCAGCCCACCACGAGACATTGGCGCCGCCCGCGACCGCCGGCGTGGCGCAGAACGCCACCGCGGCCTATCGCACCTACGTGGTCGAGGTCGCCCATCCGGTCGAGGTCGCCTCGACGCAGGAGGCGCACCTGCTGCAATGGCTGTCGCGCCGGCTCGGTAAGCCGCTGGCCGCGCCCGACCTGGCGCCGTTCGGCTACAGGCTGATGGGCGGCCGGCTGCTGCCCGGCAACGACTCGGCGGCGGCGCAGCTGATGTACGACGATGCCAGCGGCAAGCGGCTGACGCTCTATG
>DASXQC010000988.1:0-6156 GCA_036493235.1 Reyranella sp. | reverse complement strand
GTCGTCATTTGTACGGTGTGGGCGAACTGGAAGGCATCGTCATAGATCGTCTCGTCCGGATATTCCGCGACGACCGTGAAGGGCGGCACGAACCGGCTTTCGCCAATGACGCACGGTATCGACTCGTTCACCTCGTGAGGCATGTCGCCGGCATGAGCGCCAAAGCTCTTGAGGTGCACCTGATTGAATTCCTTCAGCCCGGGCACGAGAGCGACACGGGCGGCCAGCTTTCGAATGAAGCGTTCGGCTTGTTCCCGCCGCCCCGGATGGTGCCGCATGATGAGAAAGAAGCCCTTCGGAATCATCCAGAGGGCCGATCGCGGCGGCACGTAGCCCGAGTGAGGCCGTGCCCACTCATGCGCCGGATATCCATGCAGATTGACGTGCAGCACAGCATTGGTTCGCCGAAACGCCTCGAGCCGCGCGGCTAGTTCGCCCGCGGGCTTCTGTTCCCGAAATGCCAGATCGTCGCCGAGGGCCGTGAACCGCGCGGCGTGATGCATGTGCCGCGGGTTGTGCCGCCGAAGCTTGCCATGCAGGGCATAGCCGTCGGGGTTCTCCTGGGGAATGAGAGCGAACCCGGTCCCCTGGCCCTTCAACCTCACTGCGGCGCGCAGTGCGCCCACGACGCCCGAGGTTTCGTTCGCGTGCTGGCCGCCGCTGACGAGCAGTCCGGGTCCGCGGCCCGGGATATGCGTGGCGAGGACGGGACGGCCCTGACCTGAAACCACGTCGAATCGCGTGCCGCCCAACGCCGCCACTTCCTGCGCGATTTGCGCCGGCGCGAGTGGCCGCGTCGCCGAGTCGAGAGGCTGATGGCTATCTGTCCAGGTTGAATGGTCTCCCGGGTGCAGGGCGACGCGGACCTTCGTGGCACCTGCCCCCGCCCGGATGTCGGGGACGATCTGTCCGACCTGCAGCCCGCGATCTTCGGCATTCAATCCATTCCTGGCCTTGAAGTACTCCAGGATCGAAAAATAGAAATCCTCGTGAAGAGCCTCGCGCGTGCTCACGCATTCGTCGCCATACGGCAGGCGATGCTCGATCCCGGCGGTCTCGACCCCAATCTCGAGCGTCTCAAAGAACGGCTCGTCTTTGCCCCAGCCGTACCCGGCGACGGCATCCATGACGGCGTCGAAGGCTTGCTCGTAGTCTGTTTGAAGCGGCTCGCCCGGTGCGTCGCCGACCTTGATCCATCCGCACGGCGCCAGCGCTCGCTCACCGAGAACGTTCCGGCGCTCGCGATTGGGCGCGAAGACACGGTGCTCGGTGCGACGGCTGCCGTGCTCCGCCATCACGACGTAGTGCAACGGCTCCTTGCCCGGCGCGAAGGTCAGGGCCACGTCCTTCAGTAGCCCGGCGAGTGGGTAGGCCTCCAGGCGGAAGCGGTTCTCGACCGCGAGAGGATGCAAGGGCGTGAAGATCGTTACGGACGACAGGCCTGACAGCTCGATCTCCTCCAGGAAGAAGTGCAGGAGCGGCTTGTAGGCGCTACGGATGCGGGCCTGCACGCCGGATGCGGCCAGCTTCGCCTCGGCCACACGCCGCGCTCCCTCATCTTCGAAGAGCCACGCCTCCAGTGAGGTGCCAGCCTTCGCGTGGTCGCGAACGATCCCGTCCAGAGAGCGCGGGATTTCGATCTCGAGAAGCTCAGTCATGCGTACACTCGCAACCGCTACTCTGCGGCGACCTTCGTCCGAAGCTGCGCGGTCTCGGCCTCATCGATCGAGCCATCCGCCAACACCGCCACGCCGTAGAGCTCGCGCGCGGCCTTCACCGAGACCAAGCCCAGCATCACGTCCTCGGCCACCTTCACAGCCGGACGCTTGTGTGGATCGCCGTAGCCGCCGCCGCCCGGCATCGAGACGCGCAGGCGCTCGCCGGCGGGGATCGAGGAGTGCGCCTTGGGCGGCAGCGTCTTGCCGTTGAGGATCTCGATATTGCCATGGGCGCCCGGCTGACCTCCCAAACGGCCACGCGCGGGAAAGACGACGCGGTCGAAGGTCGGCGAGATGCCGAACGGCATGTGCTCGGCGCTGCCGATCTCCATCACCTGGCCAAGGCCGCCACGATGCTCGCCGGCGCCGCCGGAATCCTGGCGGTATTCCTTCGACCAGACGACCAGCGGCGCCAAGGTCTCGGTAATCTCGACCGGCACATTCTTCACGCCGCTCGGGAATGCCGTCGCGCTGAGGCCGTCGGAGTACGGGCGCGCACCGGTGCCGCCGGAATGGAACGACATCACGTTGTAGGGCGTCGCCGTCTTCATCTGCTCGGGGGTCAGCTCGGCCCGGCCTAACCCACCCATCAAGCGCAGGTTCCACAGGCACGACGTGCCCTCGGCCGGCACACCGTCCGGCATCGCCTGAATCAGGCAGCCGAACATCACGTCGGGCAGCATGTGGCCGATCGTCGAGCGCGCGGCGACCGCGGCGGGATGCTGGGTGTTGAGGATGCTGCCTTTGGGCGCCGTGGTGCGGATCGTCGCCAGCGAGGCGTAGTTGTTCGGCACCTTGGGCGCCACGATGCACTTGATGCCGAACGCGGTGTAGGCGTCGGTGTAGCACATCGGCACATTGAGCCCGAGCGCGACCGTCGGCGGCGTGTCGTAGTATTCGACGTCGATTCCGTCGGGACCGACGGTCAGCCGCGCCTTCAGCGTCATCGGCTTGCCGTTGATGCCGTCGACCGTCATCTCGTTCGAGTAGGTGCCGGGCTTGAGCTTGCCGATCGCGGCGAGGCTGGCGGCTCGGCTGTGATCGAGGATGTGCTGCGAGAGGTCGCCGAGATGCTCGAGCTCGAACTCGTCCATCATGTCGTTGAGGCGGCGGCCGCCGATCTCGTTGCTCGAGATCAGCGAATAGATGTCGCCCAGCACCTGGATCGGCTCGCGCACATTGGCGGCGATCAGGTCCATCAGCCACTCGTTGACCTTGCCCTTGTCGATGATCTTGGTGATGGGGATGTAGATCCCCTCCTCGTAGACCTGCTGCGCCGCGCCGACGATGCCGCGGCCGCCGATATCGACCACGTGCAGGGTGTCGGCGAAGAAGCCGACCGACTTGCCCCGCCGGAAAGTTGGCGTGACGATCACGATGTCGTTGAGATGGCCGGTGCCCTGCCAGGGGTCGTTGAGAATGAAGACGTCGCCCTCGTGCATCTCGGACAACGGAATCTTCTTCAGCACATGGCCGACGCTCATCGCCATCGAGTTGACGTGGCCCGGCGTGCCGGTGACGGCCTGGGCGAGCATGCGGCCCTCGGTGTCGTAGACGCCGGCGGACAGATCGCCCGCCTCACGGGTCGGCGTGCCGAAGGCGGTGCGCACCAGCGTCTGCGCCTGCTCCTCGACCACGGCGATCAGGCGGTCCCACATGACCTGGTTGGCGATGCGCGAGAGAGGATGATTGGGTCTCATGCCGGGAACGTAGGGCATCCGCGCCATCCGTGTCATCCCGAGCATCCGTGTCATCCCGAGCGGAGCGAGGGATCACACGCGTGCCGAGGCCCGACATGCAAAGGCCGCATTCCGGCTTGGGCAATGGACCGCGATATTTCGCGCGTTTTCGGCCGTAACGGGCAAAGCCATTGCCCATAATAGGTGGGCAAGCCTGTGCAGGCGTATACTGCCGGTCGTTCGAAGTGCGTATCGGGGAGTTCACCATGTCCGATGAAGGTCTGATGAGAGACATCGCAGGCGATGGCCGATGACAGGCCCCGTTTTTCGCCGTTTAGGCTCCGTTTTCGACCGTTTATCGAACGGATGCGACGGGCCGGAAATGCTGTGCCGCCGCGCTTTTGGCGCATCGGCTCTCGCAAACTCCGATTAAAAACGGCGAAAACGGCCGAAGTCGGCGAGCGACCGACGATGCTCTTGCCGAGTCTGCGAGCGGCCGGCCATTCTGCCGCAGAAGGGGAATTTTGATGACGCTGCCAGTGCCGACTCTCGATCACGTGGTGATCAACGCGCGCGACGACATGGATCGCGCGGCGGACATCTATCGCCGGCTGGGATTCACCCTGACCGAGCGGGGCTATCACTCGCTGGGCTCGACGAACCACCTGGCGATGTTCGGCACCGACTATCTCGAGCTGATCGCTGTTCCGAAAAACGCAACATCGGGCCGGTTGGACCTTCTGAATTACTCGTACGGCCTGAACGGGTTGGTGTTCGGCTCGGAGGATTCGGCGATCACTTACGCAGCATTGGCCAAGGCCGGGTTGCCGTTCGATCCGCCCAGCGAATTCACGCGGCCCGTGAAGTACACCGACGGCCAGGGCGACGCCCGCTTCCGGACCATCCGCATGAAAGCCGGCGTCGTGCCCTATGGCCGCATCTACTACTGCCATCACTTCACCCGCGACCTGGTCTGGCGCGACGAGTGGCGCCACCATGCGAACGGCACGGTCGCGGTCGAGCGTGCCGTGATCGTCGAGCCCGATCCGGCGGCGGGCGCCAAGCTCTATGCCGACATGTTCGGCCCTGACGCCGTGCGCGACATCAAGAACGGCAAGAAGGTCGTGATCGGCAATTCGCGCTTCGACATTGTCACCGAAGCCGAGGTGAAGGCGCAGTTCGGCGACGCCGCGCCCGATGCCGAAGGCCGTACGGCCTACATGGCGTCGCTCACCTTGCGCACGACCTCGCTCGCCAAGGCGGCCGGGGCGCTGGAAGCCGGCAAGATCGCCTTCATTGAGAAGGACGGCCGCCTGATCGTGCCCGCGAAGGAAGCGATGAACGCGACCCTGGAGTTCACCGAGTGAAGGACGGCATCAAGTACGACAACCAGGGCGATGCGTTGTCGCGCGACGTGCCGGCGACGGCGCTCGCCCTGATCGACGAAGGCGGCAACGGCCGCGAGCGCCGCTTCGACTATGGCGACCTGATGCGGCTGAGCGGCGCCGTCGCGCGCGGCCTGCGGCGGCGCGGGCTGAGGCGCGGCGATCGAGTGGCGATCCTGTCGGCCAATCGGGCCGAGTTCCTGATCAGTTTCCTCGGCACCATGCAGGCAGGCTTCGTCTCGGTGCCGGTCAACTGGAAACTGCCGGCCGAGACCGTGGCCTATGTTATCAAGGACTGCGACGCCAAGCTGGTGCTGGGTGACGATGCGCGGTTGGCGCTGGCGCCCGATTCGGTGCCGACGGTCTCGTTCGACAAGGATTGGAACGCTTTCCTCGATTCCGGCCCGTTCACGCCGATGAAGATGGAGCCGGAGGAGCCGGCGCTGTTCCTCTACACCTCCGGGTCGACAGGCAAGCCCAAGGGCGTGGTGCTGTCGCACTACTCGCATCTCTGGGTGATGAGCCAGCGCAAGCGCCGGCCGGGGCCGCAAGGCGCCCGCGCGCTGGTCGCGGCGCCGCTCTATCACATGAACGGTCTCGCCATGTGCCAGACCACCTTCAGCCACGGCGACACCGTGGTCCTGCTGCCGCAGTTCACGACCAAAGGCTACATCGAGGCGGCGGCCCGCCATCGGGTCGGCTTCCTCACCTCGGTGCCGACCATGATGGCCATGCTGGTGCGCGAGAAGGAGCTGCTCGCAAAGAACGATCTCTCGGCCGTCGAGGCGGTGCGCATGGGCTCGGCGCCTCTGACCCAGGGGCTGATCGACCAGGTGCGCGCAGCCTTCCCGAAAGCAGCGATCGGCAACGGCTACGGCACCACGGAGGCTGGCCCCGTCGTGTTCGGCCCGCACCCGCAGGGGCTGAAGCAGCCCGAGCTGTCGCCCGGCGCGGCTCATCCGGCGGTGCAGCTCCGCCTGGTGAAGGACGGCAAGGAAGTCGACGGTAATGATCCGCAGGAGGGCGAGCTCGAGATGAAGTGCGGCGCGCTGATGACGCACTATCACAAGCTGCCCGAGACCACCGCCAAGGTGATGAGTCCGGACGGCTATTACCGCACCAGCGACGTGTTCCGCCGCGACGATCAAGGCTTCTTCTTCTTCGTCGGCCGCGTCGACGACATGTTCGTATGCGGCGGCGAGAACATCTATCCCGGCGACGTCGAGAAGATGCTGGAGAAGCATCCGGCCATCGACCAGGCCGCCGTCCTCCCGGTGCCCGACGAGCTCAAGGGCTACAAGCCGGTCGCCTTCGTGGTGCGCAACAAAGGCGCCGCGCTCGACGAGCAGGCGGTGAAGACCTACGCGTTGGCCA
>DASXQC010000987.1:0-9038 GCA_036493235.1 Reyranella sp. | reverse complement strand
CCGCGCGGGCCGGCCGCTCTCACCCATGCAGGCGACCAGCAACTCCGCACGCACCAGCACCTCCGCGCCGCGACGCGCTTGCTGGATCATATCGAGCGAAGCGCCGCGCATTTCTCCACAGGCCGTGACGATATCGATGGTGTCGTCGAGCCGCGCCGGCCTGAGGTAGTCGATGGTGCAGCGGCGCACCACCCAGTTGATGCCGCTCTGGTCGCGCAACGCGCTGTGCTCGAGCCCCAGCATGCGCAGCAGCTCGGTGCGGCCGCGCTCCAGGAACCGCAGCCAGTTGGCGTAATAGACGATGCCCTGCGCGTCGGTGTCCTCGTAATAGATCCTTAACGGCAGGATGTGGCGGCCGCCCTCGATGCGGCCGGTCGTCGGCCGCTCTCCCGCCGTCGTCACGCGTCGTCCTGCCCGTCCGCCAGCAGGTCGAGCTGCTGCTTCTGCTCCTTCGGGATCGTCTTGCCGATATGGCGGTAGCCGCCTTCGGACAAGAGCCGCCCGCGCGGGGTGCGCATCAGCAGGCCGAGCTGCATCAGGTAGGGCTCGATCACGTCCTCGATCACGTCGCGCTGCTCGCTGAGCGCGGCCGCCAGGGTATCCACGCCGACCGGTCCGCCACCGTAGTTCTCGGCGATGCAGGCGAGATACTGGCGATCCATCGCATCGAGGCCGCGATTGTCGACCTCGAGACGGGTCAGCGCGGAGTCCGCCGCCTTCGCATCGACTACGGGATGGCCGCTCACATCGGAGAAGTCGCGCACGCGGCGCAGCAGGCGGTTGGCGACGCGTGGCGTGCCGCGCGAGCGCTTGGCGATCTCGGCCCCGCCGTCTGGCGCCATGTTCATCTTCAGGACGCGCGCGGCGCGATGGACGATCGTCTCGAGCTCGGCCGGCTCGTAGAACACCATGCGCAGCGGGATGCCGAAGCGCTCGCGCAACGGCCGCGTCATCAGGCCCGAGCGCGTGGTGGCGCCGACCAGGGTGAAGGGCGGCAATTCGATGCGCACCGAGCGCGCCGCAGGGCCCTCGCCGATCATCAGGTCGAGCTGGAAATCCTCCATCGCCGGATAGAGGATCTCCTCGATGGCCGGATTGAGGCGATGGATCTCGTCAATGAACAGCACGTCCTTAGGCTGCAGATTGGTGAGCTGGGCGGCGAGATCGCCGGCCTTCTGGATCACCGGGCCCGAGGTCGCGCGGAAGCCCACGCCCATCTCGCGCGCCACGATCTGCGCCAGCGTCGTCTTGCCGAGGCCGGGCGGGCCGTGGAACAGCACATGGTCGAGAGCCTCGCCGCGCGCGCGGGCGGCGGCGATGAAGATCTTGAGGTTCTCACGGACCTGTTTCTGGCCGATGAAGTCGTCGAGCGTCTGCGGCCGCAGCGCCAGCTCGGCAGCGTCCTCCTCGGCCCGCTTGCCAGCGACAAGACGATCCCTCTCGAGACGATCAGGTGGGCTCATCGCGCCAGCTCCTGCAGCCCGGCCCGGATCACGGCATCGAGCTGCGCGCCCTCACCCAGCCGCTGCGTCACCCGCGCGACGGCACCGAACGCCTCGACGCGGCGATAGCCGAGATTGACCAGGGCCGAGACGGCGTCCTCGTTCACCGAACCGCCCGTCACCGGCGTCGCGGCGGTCGACGTACGTGCCGGAGCCGGCGCGACGCCGAATGCGGCGGCCTTGTCCTTCAATTCCGTTGCAAGGCGCGCGGCGAGCTTCGGTCCCACGCCGGCCGGCCGGCTGAGGCTCGCCTTGTCGCCGGCGGCGATCGCACGGGCGATCTCGTCGGGCGAGAGCGTCGA
The DNA here is from genome assembly GCA_036493235.1 of Reyranella sp. Classification (GTDB taxonomy): domain Bacteria; phylum Pseudomonadota; class Alphaproteobacteria; order Reyranellales; family Reyranellaceae; genus Reyranella. Next base: position 7,234 of record DASXQC010000987.1, on the reverse strand, counting down.
GAGAATGGACAGCGCCACCCTGGCCCCAACGCCCTGCACCGTCGTCAGGATGCGGAACCAGTCACGCTCGGCGGTCTCGAGGAAGCCGTACAGCGCGATCGCATCCTCGCGGACGATGGTCTCGACCAGTACCGTCGCAATTTGGCCAACGACAAGATCACGCAAGGTGCGCGACGAGGCCGACACGAGATAGCCGACGCCATTCACGTCGATGACGGCGCTGCCGTCGTCGACCGCTTCGATCGAGCCTTTGAGCCTGGCGATCAAAGCGCCGCCTCCACCCGCCGGGCGTGGGCGCGATGATGGGCATGGCAGATCGCGACAGCCAAGGCGTCGGCGGCATCTGCCCTTGCCTCGACGCCCGGGAGCAGGCGGCCGACCATCATGGCGATCTGGTGCTTGTCGGCATGGCCCGCGCCGACCACCGACTTCTTCACCAGGTTGGCCGCGTACTCGAACACCGGCAGGCCGGCCCGCGCCGGCGCCAGCATCACCACGCCGCGCGCCTGGCCGAGCTTCAGGGTCGAGCCGGGATTGACGTTCACGAAGGTCTCTTCCACCGCCGCCTCGGCAGGCTTCTGCTCGGCGACGACGGCGGCGATGCCCTCGAACAGCTCGTGCAGCCGGGCCGCCAGCGAGCCTTCGACCGAAACCTTGATCACGCCGTGCGCGACGTGGCGCAGCCGGTTGCCCTCGACGTCGATCACGCCCCAGCCGGTCAGCCGCAGACCGGGATCGAGGCCGATCAATTTCATGCCGGTCAGGCCGCGAACTTCGCCAGAGCGTCGTCCGACAATTCGAAATTGGCGTAGACGTTCTGGACGTCGTCGTCGTCGTCGAGGGCCTCGATCATGTCGACCAGCGTCTGGGCGACATCGCCCTCGACCGCGGTGGTGGTCTTGGGCCGCCACATCAGCTTGGCCGACAAGGGCTGGCCCAACGACTTCTCGAGCGCCTCGCGCACCGAGTTGAAGGCGTCCTGGGCGCTGTAGATCTCGTGCGCACCGTCCTCTCCCTCGCTGCTCACCACGTCTTCGGCGCCGGCGTCGATCGCCTTCTCCATGACGTCGTCGGCCGAGCCAGCCTTGAGCGGGTAACGGAACTCGCCCATGCGGTCGAACATGAACGAGACCGAGTTGGTCTCGCCGAGATTGCCGCCGTGCTTGGCGAAGATCGAGCGCACCTCGCCGGCAGTGCGATTGCGGTTGTTGGTCAGGGCCTCGACGATCACGGCCACGCCGCCGGGGCCGTAGCCCTCGTAGCGCACCTCGTCGTAGTTGGCGTCGGCTTCACCGCCCGCCCCGCGCTTGATCGCCCGATCGATCGTATCGCGCGTCATGTTGGCGTCGCGTGCCGCGATCACCGCCGCCCGCAACCGCGGGTTCGACGCCGGATCGGCGGACCCCAGCCGGGCAGCCGTCGTGATCTCGCGGATCAGCTTGGTGTAGACCTTCGCCTTGGCCGCGTCCTGCCGGCCCTTGCGATGCATGATGTTCTTGAACTGGGAATGGCCAGCCATAGCCGTGACAACCAGATTGAGTGACGCGTTTGGCCGCCTATACCACTTCTCGTGGCTTTTGGGAGGGTTTGAGACCGCCGCGGCGGTGGGCGGCACAAAAAAAGGCGGGGGCCGAAGCCCCCGCTAAAAAACGTCGGAACCTAGATTCCGACGCCCCCTCTAACCTGAAGACAGTCGCCGAGTTGGCGAAAAACCGTTTAACATCAAAAGGATGCCGGTTTTTCCCCAAGTCGTCAATGACCGTCTTCGGTACACCCGTAATAGGTACTGACGGCGCCTGTGAACTACAAGATGCTGAAATTCAGCCGGCAAGCGAAAAGCGCCTCGGCGGACCCTTTCCGGACCTCCTGCCGCTTCCCATCCGCGTGGGAAGTGCAAAACGTTGGCCCGCATGCACTTTACGAGATTCTTCCCAACTTTTCACCCTTGGCGGCTGACAGCGTCAAGACGCAGACGGCAAACGGCCGCCGATCCGGATCGGGCGGACCGCCTTGGCGAGGCCGGTCTTGTCGTCGGTCTCGAACAGCGCTGCGCACAGCGTCCCCTCGCCTTCTGCCGGCGAGAGCCGGTCGCCCGGCATCTTCTTGATGAAGCGCAGGACCGCCGCCTCTTTCTTCATGCCGATCACCGAATCGTAGTCGCCGCACATGCCGACATCGGTCTGGTAGGCCGTGCCGCCGGGCAGCACCCAGCAGTCGGCGGTCGGGATGTGGCTGTGCGTGCCCAGGACGGCCGAGACGCGGCCGTCGCAGTGATGGCCCATCGACTGCTTCTCGCTGGTCGCCTCGCCGTGCACGTCGACCAGGATGCAATGGACCGAGCGGCCGAGCACGTGCTTGGCGACCTCGGCGTCGACGGCACGGAACGGATCGTCGAGCGGATCCATGAACAGCCGACACATCACGTTCATAACGACGATCTTCTGGCCGCGCCGCGTCTCGAACAGGTTGGCGCCCCAGCCCGGCGTGCCGGGCGGGAAGTTGAGCGGCCGCAGCAGGCGCTTGTCCTGGGCGATGTAGGAGATGATGTCGCGCTGGTCCCAGACATGGTTGCCAGTGGTGATGCAGTCGACGCCCGCATTGTGCAACTCGGCGCAGATCTTGGCAGTGATGCCGAACCCCGCGGCGGCGTTCTCGCCGTTGACGACGACAAAATCGAGGCCGAGCTGCTCACGCAACGACGGGATATTCTTGACCACGGCCTCGCGGCCCGACCGTCCAACGATGTCGCCGCAGAACAGAACCTTCATATTTAGACAAAGGCGCAAGCGCGCTTGTCGGTCAACAACCAATCGAGTCGCTGGTCGTTCGGATCGTGCGGAACTTCGGGCACGACCTGCTCGTTGAATCCAACCCCGATCGCGGCGACCCGCTTCCTGGCCCTGAGCGCCTCGAGCGTGCGATCGTAGAAGCCGCCGCCATAGCCCAGCCGCCATCCCTCCTCGTCGACCGCCAGCAATGGCACGATCAGCACCTCGGGCTCGACCACCGCTCGTCTGGCCGTCGGCTGCAGCGTGCCAAAGGCGCCGGCCTCGAGCGGATCGCCCGGTCGCCAGGCGCGGAACACCAGCGGTTGCTTCTTCGCCACGACAACCGGTAGCGCGATCTGGCAGCCCTGGTTGATGAGCTCGATCATCAGCGGACGGATGTCGAGTTCCTCCGCCATCGGCCAGAAGCCCGAGACGATGGCCGGCGGCTCGACCGGCTGCTCGTAGCGCCAGATCTCGACCAGCCCCATCGCCGCGGCCCGTCGCTCCTCCTCGGAGAGGCCGCCGCGCCAGGCCAGCATGGCGCCGCGCAAGATGCGTTTGTCGTTGTCGAAGCTCATCGAGGCCCGGGGGAAGGTGGGGCGGCTCCACGATGGGCCGTGGATCGTGAAACCTCCAAGGCCTGCTAAGCAGGTGGGCGCCGTGTGACTCGGACCACGGTCCAAGCCAGGAACAGCTCCCTGGAGTTCCTTATTGGCCCCGGGGTTTTAAGCGAACCACGCGCCGCGCAGAAATCCGCCCCGCCCCCAATGTAGGGGGCCGAGAGGGTCCCCGCAATGAGCGCCCTCGGCCGCCAACACGCTCCAGGTGTCATCCCGAGCGGGGCAAGGGATCTTTCCGGCGACAATCAAGATATCTTTCCAATGACAAGAAAGATCCCTCGCTGCGCTCGGGATGTCAGGCGCCGCTTACGCGGCCCCTGACACCTTCTTGGAGAGCTTGTCGACCCGCGAGGTGATCAGTTCCTCGAAGGCGGTCGCCAGCGTGTCGGCACTGTCGGCTGCCGAGGCCCGCGCCGTCTCGGCCTGCCCGGCCAGCCTGCGGGCTTCGCGGCTCTCGTCGGCCAGCAGAAGGGCGGCAAACACCAAAAGCTTCACCTCGGGTGTGCCGGGCGGAAGCTGGAGCCTGAGCTCGTTCACCTTTTCATCGACATAGGAGGCGAGTTCGTGGACCCGCGGTTCCTCACCTTCGCCACAGGCGAGCTCATAGGTTCGGTTGGCGATGTTGATCGACACCTGCGCCATAAGCGCTACTCCTTTGTTTATTGCGCCAGATTTTTCCGGCGTTCGAGGGGGACTTAGAGGTTACTCTTCGACGGCATACGCCGTCACTGCTGATCCGCGGCGAGAAGCGAGCGAATGTATTCCATGGCCCGCTCCAGCCGACCTTCGACGTCACTGGCGACTTTCTTGAGCTCCTCGTGCTGCTGTTCCAGTCGTGCCAAACGCGCAGCCATTTCATCGCCGCGCGCCCGCTCGTTGCGCAGGCGCTCCTCGATCATCGATTCGAGCTGGCTGAGCGCGGATTCTACGCGCCGCAATTGCCCGCCCGCCTGCGTCTGCTCCATCGCCAAAAGATAAGAGCAGCATACGGAAGTGGTCAACATTTTGTGCCTGTGGAGCATTCCTGCCCTCAATATCTTGGCATTGACGCAACACACCCCCGCCGCCATGTTCCGGCCACCCCGAAAACTGCCCCGAAACCCGCCCCGAAACCCCAGGCCACGGCGCATAAAATGACCCTACAATCCGTTGCTCCCCGCGACCTGGCAAATGCCATTCGGGCCCTGGCCATGGACGCCGTGCAGCAGGCGGATTCGGGCCATCCCGGCATGCCGATGGGCATGGCCGACGTGGCGACGGTGCTGTTCTCGAAGTTCCTGAAGTTCGATCCGACCGATCCGCACTGGCCCGACCGCGACCGCTTCATCCTGTCGGCCGGCCACGGCTCGATGCTTCTTTATTCCCTGCTCTATCTCACCGGCTACGCCGACATGACGATGGAGGAGATCAAGCGTTTCCGGCAGATCGGCAGCAAGACCGCGGGCCATCCCGAGCACGGCCACGCGACCGGCATCGAGACGACGACCGGCCCGCTCGGCCAGGGCGTCGCCAATTCGGTTGGCTTCGCGCTCGCCGAGCGCCACTTGCGCGCCCGCTTCGGCGCCGACGTCGTCGACCATTTCACCTATTGCATCTGCGGCGACGGCTGCCTGATGGAAGGCATCGGCCAGGAGGCGGTTACGCTGGCGGGCCATCTCGGCCTCGGCCGCCTGATCCTGCTGTACGACAACAACGGCATCTCGATCGACGGGCCGACCTCGCTTTCCACAATGGACGACCACAAGAAGCGCTTCCTTGCGGCCGGCTGGCACGTGCAGGAGGTTGACGGCCTCGACCAGGAGGCGGTCACGCGGGCCATCCGCCGCGCGCGCAACGTTGCCGACAAGCCGTCAATGATCTCGTGCAAGACGATCATCGGCTACGGCGCGCCGACCAAGGAGGGCACCGCCGCCACCCACGGCTCGGCGCTCGGTGAGAAAGAGGTCGCGGGCGCCCGCGAGAAGCTCGGCTGGACGGCGCCGCCGTTCGAGATCCCCGAGCCGATCTTCACCGCCTGGCGCAAGATCGGCGGCAAGGGCAAGTCACAGCGCCGCAAATGGATAAAGCGCCACGCCGAGATGGCCGAGGGCGACCGCGCCGAGTTCGATAGAGGCCAGAAGGGCGACATCCCACCGGCGGTCGACGAGGCGGTGCGCGCCTTCAAGCAGAAGATGGAGAGCGAGAAGCCCTCATGGGCGACCCGCAAGTCGAGCCAGGAAGTGCTCGAGATCATCAACCCCGTGTTGCCTGAAACAATAGGTGGGTCGGCCGATCTCACCCCCTCGAACAACACCAAGACCAAGACGCTGGGCACGCAGACCGCGGCCGAGCCGGCCGGGCGCTACATGCACTACGGCATCCGCGAGCACGCGATGTCGGCAGCGATGAACGGCCTCGCGCTGCATGGCGGCGTCATCCCCTATGGCGGTACTTTCCTGGTGTTCACCGACTACGCGCGCGGCGCTATCCGCCTCTCGGCGCTGATGGGCGTGCGGGTGATCTACGTGATGACCCACGATTCGATCGGCCTGGGCGAGGACGGTCCGACCCACCAGGCGGTCGAGCACCTCCCGGCCCTGCGCGCGATCCCGAACATGCACGTGATGCGGCCGGCCGATGCGATCGAGACGGCGGAGTGCTGGCAGCTCGCGCTCGAGACCCGCACCGGCCCGACCGTCCTGGCGCTCAGCCGTCAGAACCTGCCGACCGTCCGCCACGCCGACGACAGCAACCTCAGCGCCCGCGGCGCCTATATCCTGGCCGGCGAGGCCGGCGATCCGATCCGCCTGATCGCCTCGGGCTCCGAAGTGCAACTTGTGCTGGGCGCGCGCGATCTCCTGGCGAAAGACGGTTTGAAGGCCGCGGTGGTGTCTATGCCGTCGTGGGAATTGTTCGCTCAGCAGAGCGACACATATCGCAACGAGGTCATGGGCGGCGACGGCACGGTTCGTGTAGCGTGCGAGGCGGCCAGCGGCTTCGGTTGGGAGCGTTGGCTGGGTGCGAAGGGTGCCTTTGTGGGAATGACGGGCTTCGGCGCGTCAGCGAAGGCGGCCGACTTGTACAAGCACTTTGGCATCACGGCCGAGGCGATCGCCTCGGCGGCGCGCCGGCTGGCCCAGTGACGGACCGGTAACGGGCGGATCAACGGAGGAGAGAATGGCTGTTCGGGTTGCAATCAACGGCTTCGGGCGCATCGGCCGCAACGTGCTGCGCGCCATCCTGGAGTCGGGCCGCAAGGACATCGAGGTGGTGGCGATCAACGATCTCGGCCCGGTCGAGACCAACGCCCACCTACTGCGCTTCGACAGCGTGCACGGCCGCTTCCCGCACGAGGTGAAGGTCGACGGCGACACGATCGATGTCGGCCGTGGCAAGATGAGAGTGACCGCCGAGCGCGATCCCTCGAAGCTGCCGCACAAGGCCGAAGGCGCGGAGATCGTGCTCGAATGCACTGGCTTCTTCGCCTCGAAGAAGGCGGCCTCGGCCCACCTCGCCGGCGGCGCCAAGCGCGTACTGGTCTCCGCCCCCGCAGACGGCGCCGACCTCACGGTCGTCTATGGCGTGAACCACGACAAGCTGACCAACGATCACGTCGTCGTCTCCAACGCCTCGTGCACGACCAACTGCCTGGCACCGGTCGCCAAGGTGCTGAACGACGCGGTCGGCATCGACCACGGGTTCATGACGACGATCCACGCCTATACTGGCGACCAGCCGACGCTCGACACGATGCACAAGGACCTCTACCGCGGCCGCGCCGCGGCGATGTCGATGATCCCGACCTCGACCGGCGCCGCGAAGGCCGTCGGCCTGGTGCTGCCGGAGCTGAACGGCAAGCTCGACGGC
>DASXQC010000986.1:0-3743 GCA_036493235.1 Reyranella sp. | reverse complement strand
ATACGGTCGATCGCCGGGCTAGTCGCGCTGGCCCGCGAGAAGCCGGGCAAGCTCACCTACGGCACCGGCAATGGCTCGAGCCGCGGCGCCGCCGAGTTGTTCAAGATGATGGCGCAGGTCGATCTCAAAGGCGTCGTCTACCAGGACCAGCCGCTGGCGCTGGCTGACCTGCTGCGCGGCCGCCTCGACATCATCTTCTGCGACTTCATCCTCGGCCTGCCGCCGGTGCGCGAGGGCAGGGTGCACGGCCTGGCGGTGAGCAGCTCCGATCGCTATCCCGGGCTGGAGCAGATCCCGACGGTCAGCGACAGCGGCGTGCCGGGCTATGCGCTCACGACCTGGAATGCCGTCTACCTCCCGGCCGGCACGCCGCGGCCGATCGTCGAGAAGCTCAACATGCTGGTGCGCGAGGTCGTCGATTCGCAGTCCTACCGCGCGCTGCTGTGCACCACGCTCGCCATTCCCATCGCCGGAACGCCCGAGCAGCTCACCGCGTTCCAGGCCAAGGAGACGGCGAAGTGGGGCGAGATCGTGCGGATCTCGGGCATGAAGGAGCCCTGACCGGCCTCCGGGCTGCGAGTCAGCGGCCGCGCGCGGCCACCAGTTGCCAGATCGCGCTCGCCAGCACGCAGGCCGCGGCGGCGAAGAAGGCGGCGCGGTAGCTGACTGCCGAGGCGATCAGGCCGAAGAGCGGGGGGCCGAACACCGCACCGGAGAAAGCGAGCGCCGTCTGCACGGCAGCGATGGCCGCGGTCTCGCCAGGCGGCGAGAGGTGGGCGAACTCGGCTTGCGAGGTGCCGTTCCAACTGATCACGACCGAGCCGTAGGCGATCACCACGGCGATGATCAGCCAGAACGGCGTGTCGGGCCCGAGCAGCCCGGTGGCGGCCGAGCCCACCGCCATGCCGACGCCGGTCCAGCCCAGGAGCTTCATGCGCGGCATGCGATCGCCCATGCCGCCGCTCAGCAGGCGGACCGCCGAGCCGACGATCTGCGACAGGAACAGCAGGAAGCCTGAGCGGGCGATGCTGAGGCCGCAATGCTCGTAGAGATAGGTGACGAGATAGAAGGTGAAGGTGTGCTGAGCGATGACGAAGACGAAGGCCGAGCAGCCCAGCACCCGCAGCTGCGGATGGCGGAGCACGAAGCCGACCGACTTCCAGATGTTGCCGCGCGCCTTGCCCTCGACCGTGATGACGTCGAGCTGAGGCCGCAAGGGTTCGACCAGGATGGCCGCGACCACCAGCATGGCGGCGGCGACCAGGCTCGCGCCGCGCCAGCCGACCCATTGCAGCAGGGCAGGGAACAGGATGCCGGCCAGCGCGAAGCCGAGCGGGGTGCCGGTCTGCTTCACCGAGAAGACCATGCCGAAATATTCGCGCGGCACGCGTTGGGCGAGGATGTGGGCCGAGGCCGGATTGATTGGCCCCTGTGCCACGCCGATGAACAGCACCGCGCCGACGGTCGCGACGATCATGGCAATCGAATTGAGCGCGAGCCCGATCGCGCCCATCAGCAGCGCCGCCTGGCAGATGCGCACCGCGCCCAGCCGCACGATCGGCCCGGCCGCCGCCAGCGCCGCGACCGTAGCGACGCCGTAGATGATGGCGGTGAAGACACCGACCAGCTTGGGATCGATCGCGAGGTCCTTCGCCACCGCCGGCATCATCACGCCGAGCGACAGCACGGACATCGAGATCATCACCTGGATGGCGAGCATGCTCGCCACCGGCACGAACGCGCGTTTCACTTCACCTCCCCCGTTTTATGGGGGAGGCAGGGAAGGGGAGAGCAACGCGAAGACCTCCGATCCATTCAGTTCAAGCGCATCCGGTGGGGCCTTCCCCCTCCTGTATCCTCCCCCGTACGACGAGGGAGGAGGACTACATGCCGAACAGGTCAGCCTTGTTCAGGATGGTGTTGCGCAGGATGCGGATCGAGGCGACGTCGACCATGATGCCGTCGACGTTGATCGCGCCCAGGCCCTTGGCCTCCGCTTCGGCGTAGGCCTGCTCAAGCTTGCGGGCGCGCGCCACGTCCGCGGCCTTGGGCGAGTAGATCTCGATCGCGTGCTCGATCTGCGAGGGATGGATCGCCCACTTGCCGACGCAGCCCAGGATCATCGAGCGGCGGCACTCCTCGCGATAGGCGTCGGGGTTCTTGAAATCGGCGAACGGGCCGTCGACCGGGTCGATGCCCGCGGCACGGCAGGCCATCACCAGCCGGAAGCGGGCATAATGCCAGATGTCGCCCGGATAGCCGTCCGAGGCACCGACGTTCTTGTTGGTGACGCCCATCGAGGCCGAGAAGTCGCCCATGCCGAACACCAGGCATTCGAGGCGCGGCGTGCAGGCGGCGATCGCGTCGACATTCTGCATGCCCTCGACTTCCTCGATCAGGGCCTCGAGGCCGATGCGGCGCTTGAGCTTGAGCTTCTTCTCCATCTGATGGAGCAGCTTGTCGGCGAACAGGATGTCGGCGGTCGTCTGGACCTTGGTCATCATGATCGTGTCGAGATGCTCGCCCGCGCCCTCGACCACCTCGATGATGTCCTCGTAGGCATACTCGGTGGTGAGATCGTTGATGCGCACGCAGCGCGTCTTGCCCGTCCAGTTGAGCTCCTTGAGCGCGGTGACGATCTTCTTGCGAGCGTCGCGCTTCTGGCTCGGGGCGACGGCGTCCTCGAGGTCGAGGAAGACGTGGTCGGCCTTCGACTCGGAGGCCTTCTGCATCATCTTCTCGCTCGAGCCGGGGGTCGAGAGCTGGACGCGCCGGGCACGGCGGGGACGGTTGGTCATGGTCTTCTCCTCTAGGCGACGATCTTGCCGGTGCGCAGGCGGTCGATGTCCGACGCGCTGCAGCCGATGGATTTCAGGTATTCGTTAGTGTGCTCGCCGAGCAGCGGCGCGCGATGGCGCACCTTGCCCGGCGTCTCGGTCATCTTCACCGCGACGCCGGCGATCTGGACCTCATGGTCGAGGCCGGGATGCGGTACCCAGGGCAGCATCTCGCGCACCTTGAAGTGCGGGTCGGCAACGATGTCCTGCACGTTGTAGACCGGCGAGAACGGTACCTGGCCGCCGAGATACTTCAGCAGCTCCTGCTTGGTGCGCTGCTGAGTGAAAGCCGACACCGCAGCAATGATCGCCTCCTGGTTGGCACGGCGGTCCTGCACGGTGACGTTCTTCGGATCGGTTGCCATCTCCGGCCGGCCGATCAGCCGGCACAGGATCGGGAAATGCTGGTCGGCGTGGGCGGCTATCGTCACAAAGCCATCTTTTGCAGGAAACATGCCGAAGGGGCAGAGCAGCGGATGATGATTGCCTTCCGGCACCGGCAGGCTTTGCGCGAACGAGTGCTGGTGCATGATGCGCTCGCACACCGCCAGGACCGCATCGACCATGCCGACATCGACGAACTGGCCGCGGCCGGTCTTGTGGGCGCGCAGCACCGCCGAGACGATGCCGAAGGCGCAGGTGATCGCCGGGATGATGTCGCCGACACCGGGACCGACCTTCATCGGCGTGTCCTTGTCGGGGCCGGTGATCGCCATGATGCCGCCCATCGCCTGGCTGATCACGTCGTAGGCGGGGAAGTCGGAGTAGGGGCTCTTGCCGGTGCGCGGATCGCCGAAGCCGCGGATCGTGGCATAGACCAGCTTCGGATTGCGCGCCTGCAATGCCTCGTAGCTGAGGCCGAGGCGATCCATCACGCCGCCACGGTAGTTCTCGACCACGGCGTCG
>DASXQC010000985.1:0-2190 GCA_036493235.1 Reyranella sp. | reverse complement strand
GATCGTCCTCAGCGCGCCATGGCGTGAAGCGCCCGGTTCTCGAGGCGGCTCAGCAGCCGGACCACCGGCCACAGGATCAGGAAATAGATCACCGCCGCCATGACGATCGGCGTCGCGTTGTAGGTGACGCTCTGTGCCTGCCGAGCCTGGAACAGCAGCTCCGGCACCGCGACCACGCTGCCGAGCGCCGTCAGCTTCACCACCTCGAGCGTGTTCGACAGCAGGTCGGGCATCACGTTGCGCACGGCCTGGGGCAGGACGACGTAGATCATCGCCTGCACGCCGCTGAGGCCCGTCGAGCGCGCCGCCTCGACCTGGCCGCGCGGGATCGATTCGATGCCGGCACGCAGAATCTCGCCGTAATAGGCTCCGGTGTTGAGGAAGAAGGCGATCGCCACGCAGGCGAACCCATTCAGCTCGAGGCCCGCGAACGGCAGGCCGGCGAACAGCAGGATCAGCAGCACCAGCGGCGGGAAGGCGCGGAAGAAATCGACCCATGCCATCAGCGGCCAGCGGATCAGGCGGCTCTTGCTGAGCGCCAGCATCGCCAGGATCAGCCCGCCGATGAAACCCAGCGGCACGACCATCAGCGACAGCAGGACCGTGTTCAGCAGGCCCTGCAGCACGATCGGCAGCGCGGCCTGCGCGATCTCCGCGTTGAAGAAGGCCTGGACGATCTCTTCCATCACCGCTTCCAGGCGAATTTGGTTTCGATCCAGCGCGCCGCGACGACGACCGGCAGGAACAGGACGAGATAGGCTGCCGCGCCCATCATCAATGGCGACGGATTATAGGAGTTCGACACCGCCGATGACGCCATGCCGAGGATCTCGTGCAGCGCCACCACGGTGCCGAGAGCGGTCCCCTTGGTGATGGCGATGGTGCGGTTGGTGAGTGGCGCGATGGTGATCCGAAGCGCCTGCGGCAGGATCACGTAGAGCAGCGTCTGGGCGAAGCTGAGGCCGGTCGAGCGCGAGGCCTCCCACTGCCCTTTCGGCGTCGAGGTGATGCCGGCCCAGAAAATCTCCTCGGCAAAGGCCATCAGCACGAGCGACAGCGACATCCAGGTCGAGACGAACGCCGATGGAGCGACACCCGCCGCCGGCAGGCCGAAATAGACCAGCACGATCACGACCAGCGGCGGCAGCGAGCGGAACACGTCGACGACGAAGATGATCAGCCAGTTGACCGGCCGAATGCCGAGGCTGCGGATCAGCGCCAGGATCAGGCCGGCCAGCAGGCCCGCCACCACGACCGCCAGCGCCAGCTCGACGGTCAGCACCATGCCCGACAGGATGTCGGGCAGGTACTTCGCCATGACCTTGGCGTTGAAGAACGTGTCGAGAAAGCGATCCCACTGGGTCATGGCTGGGAGCGCGGCACTCCAGTGCCGCTCTTCTTATGATCATGATGCGCCACTGGAGTGGCGCGCTCCCAGCACATGATCAATGCCTCTGGATCTGCCCGATGAACGAACGCGTACGCTCGTGCTGCGGGCTCTCGAAAATCTGCGCCGGCGGTCCCTGCTCGACGATCAGGCCGTCATCCATGAAGACCACGCGGTCAGCGGCGGCGCGGGCGAAGCCCATCTCGTGGCTGACCACGATCATGGTCATGCCGCTCTCGCGCAGAGACCGCATCACCGCCAGCACCGACCCCACCAGCTCCGGATCGAGTGCCGAGGTCGGCTCGTCGAACAGCATTACCCGCGGCTCGAGCGCGATCGAACGGGCGATCGCCACGCGCTGCTGCTGGCCGCCCGACAGCTCGGCTGGCCGGTGATGGCCGCGGTCGCCGAGCCCGACCCGCTCGAGCGCAGCGCGGCCCAGCGTATCGGCTTCGGCGCGCGACTTACCCGCCACCTTGCGCAGCGCGAGCGTCACGTTCCCCAGCGCCGTCATGTGCGGATAGAGGTTGAACGACTGGAACACCATGCCGATGCGTTGCCGGGCATGATTGATGTCTGTGCGCGGCGACAGCATGTCGATGCCGTCGACCGTGATGCTGCCCGAAGACGGCTCCTCGAGCCGGTTGAGGCAGCGCAACAGAGTCGACTTGCCCGAGCCGGACGGGCCGATCACGAACACCAGCTCGCGCTCGGCGACGTCGAGATCGACACCCTTCAGGACATGAAGGGTGCCGAAGTGCTTGTGGATCGCCTTCGCAGAAACGATCGGAGGCATCAACCGC
>DASXQC010000984.1:0-3249 GCA_036493235.1 Reyranella sp. | reverse complement strand
CGAGCACGTCCTTGTAGAAAGTCTTGGTGTCGTCGAGCTTCTCGGCGCCAGTGTCGACGCGCACGCCGGTGTGATGGATCTCCAGGATCTCGATCGCCATGGCTTCCCTCCGTGGTCCTTGATGTTGCGGCGATCCTAGCTACAGGATGCCACCATGGCGAGACGACACCTCAACGGCGACGGACGGCGGGCACGCATCGGCATCGTGGTGCCGAGCGTCAACACGGTGATGGAGCCGTGGGCGCACAAAATTCTGCCCGACGGCGTGAGCCTGTTCGCTTCCCGCATGTTCATTCCGCCGGCGACCACGCCCGAGGCGTTCATCGAGATGGATCGCAACGAGGGCAAGGCGGCGATCCGTCAGCTCTCCAGTGTCCATCCCGACGCGATCGCTTATGGGTGCACTGCCTCGTCGATCGTGCAGGGCCTCGCCTACGACGCGCACCTGCGCGCCGAGATCGAACACGACCACAAGACGCCCTCGACCACCGCAGCGCATGCGATCGTGACGGCGGCGAAGACGCTCGGCGCCGCGACCGTCAGCATCGTCTCGCCCTATACGAAGGAAGTGGACGAGGCCGAGCACCGCTACTTCACGAGCGCCGGGCTGACGGTCGTCGGCGGCGCCTGCCTCGGCATCACCGATGGCTTCGCGCTGGCCGAGCCGGAGCCCGACACGCTGTTCGATCTTGGCGTGCGCGGCTTCGATCCGCGCGCCGAGGCCCTGATCATGACCTGCCTCAACACGCGCTCGCACACCGTGATCGCGCGGCTCGAGGACAGGCTCGGCAAGCCGGTGATCACCTCGACCCAGGCGACGCTGTGGCATGCGCTCAGGCTCGCCGGCATCGACGACCGCATCACGGGCTACGGGAGGCTGTTCGATGGCTGAACCTCTTGTCGTCATCACCGGCGCCAGCTCTGGCATTGGCCTCGCGCTCGCGAAGGCCTTCGCCAAGGAGGGCCACGCGCTGCTGCTGATCGCCCGCCGCATGAAGCCGGTCGACGGCCTGCTCGCCGACCGCACCGCCTATGCCGAGGCCGACGTCGCGGACTATGACGCCCTCAAGCGCGCCATCCGCGGCGCCGAAGCCCGGTTCGGCAAGACCGCCTGCCTGGTGAACAGCGCAGGCTTTGCCGATGCACGCGCGTTCCAGCAGGTCGAGCCGCAGGCCTTCGCGCACGAGATCGACGTCAACCTCAAGGGCGTGCTGAACGGCACCAAGGTGGTGCTGGCCGACATGTCGGCGCGCGGCAGCGGCACCATCTTCAACATCAGCTCGGTCAGCGACCGCAAGGTCGCGCCGGTCGCCGTCACCTATACCGCCACCAAGTACGGCGTGCGCGCCTTCTCCGAGTCGCTGCAGCAGGCCGAGGGCAAGAACGGTGTGCGGGTGATCAACGTGGCGCCGGGCTACATCCGCACCAACATCCATGCCGGCATGGGCATCACCTTCGAGCAGTATCGCGAGGGACTGGGCAACCCCGACTTCATGACGGCGGAGGAACTGGCCGACATCCTGCTCTATTGCTGGAAGCTGCCGCCGCACATCTGCATCAGGGACATTTCGATCACGCCGACCCGCACGACGTTCTGATCATGGCGACGCTCTATCTCGTGTGCGGCAAGATCGGCTCGGGCAAGTCGACGCTCGCCAGAAAGCTCGCCGAAAAGCCCGCGACCCTGCTGATCAGCGAGGACCACTGGAACTCGACCCTGTGGGCCGACGAACTCAAGACGATCGAGGACTATGTGCGATTGTCGACGCGGCTGCGCGCGGCGATGAAGCCGCACATCGTCGATATCCTGAAGCAGGACCTGTCGGTCGTGCTCGACTTCGCGGCGAACACGGTGAAGCAGCGGGCCTGGGCGCGTTCGGTGATCGAGGCGGCCGAGGTGCCGCACGAGCTTCATGTGCTCGACGTGCCCGGCGCGGTCTGCCTGCAGCGCCTCCGTGAGCGCAATGCCTCGGGCACGCACGAGTTCCACGTCACCGACGCCGAGTTCGCGCAGTTCACGCGCCACTACCTGCCGCCCTCGCCCGAGGAAGGCTTCAACGTCATCGTGCACAGGGGCGACCGAAGCCGCGGCGAAGCCACGCCTGGAGCCTGTGGATAACGCCTCGCGTCGAAGTCTCAGCTTGGGCATTGGCCCGGCTTTCGACGCCTGAATTCCGCACCAGTTTCTCGAGGCCATTGCCCATAATAGGTGGCCGCGAGCGCGCGGGCGTAAGATTCCCCGGACGTTCGAGTTCCGCACGGGGAGTTCACCATGTCCGACGATTCCTTTGCTGATTTTCGCCACTCCGATGGCCGCTTTGCCAAGGGCAATCGCGGCGGCCCGGGCCGGCCGCGCGCCCGCGATCGCATCGTGGCGCTCGACGAGCGCGTCGCCGAGGCCGGCGACGACTTGATCGAGGCGGCACTCAAGGTCGCCAAGGACGGCAACGTCAGGGCGATCGAGATGCTGCTCGAACGGATCTGGCCCGCGCGCCGTGGTCGGCCGGTCGAGATCGATGCGCCCGAGATCCGTAGCGTGCCCGATCTCGTGCCGGCGACGGCTGCCGTCACCAATGCCGTCCTGAACGGCGACGTGACGCCACGCGAAGGCGCGGCGGCTGCGCGCGTGATCGAAGCCCATCGCAGCATGATCGTGCTGGTCGATCTCGAGCGGCGCATGAAGGCGCTCGAGGAAGAAGGCGCGCGTCTGCGCGACGAGAAACCTTGAGACCACCGTTTTCGAACCGTTTACGTCCCGTTTTCGGCCGTTTATCGCCGACCGCCGGAAAACACCGCCGTGCCGGGCTCTTTGCGCATCGGCGCGCGCAGACGCCGATTAAAAACGGCGAAAACGGTCGAGCGCTCCGCGATCAAGTCCTAGGGGAAGCTCACATCCCCGTAGGGATAGTACTTGCGGACGTCGACGTGCTTGTAGGGCAGCGCGTCGAGGCGGACGGTGCCGAGGAACGGCTGCTCGGGCTCGACCAGCAGGATGGTCTTGGCGAAGCCGGAGTCGTCGAAGCCGCGGCGGAAATGCACCCGCGACTTGATGGCGAAGACCTTGAACTTGTCGGCACCGAACCCCACCAGGTCGGACGGGTACATGACCTGCGTCAGGTACTCGCTCAGGACTACGAGATTGTTCCGGCCGAAGGCAACGCTGACCCAATCCCGGCCGAAGGCGTGGACGACCAGGGCGATCGTGCCCTTCACCCGGACCGGCTCACCGGCCGATTCGTCGGCCCGGCC
>DASXQC010000983.1:0-9472 GCA_036493235.1 Reyranella sp. | reverse complement strand
CTCCTACCTATAGACCATGACGCGCCACGGAGTGGCGCGCCCCCAGCAAAAATCTGATGGCCATGCTGCCTGAGTGATGCCCCGGCATTCATTGACGACCACGCCGCGAGCTTCTCCAGGAAGGCATGTTCGAACGGGCTGTACTCTGCGGCATTCGGTCGGGCTAGATGACGGCGCGCAGCGCGCGGGCCTAACCGCAGGCGGCGTCGCAACGTCAATCTGCAGCTTCTGCTTCCAGAGCGCCTCCTTGCCTTCGGCCACTGTCCGAGCGGCGAGCCGCACGGTAACGCCTTGGCGACAGGCCATGATGCCGTTGGAATAGTTTCGAAAACGCGGCCGCGCTCTCATAGCCGACGCGGCGCGCAATCCGTGCAATCCCCTCGTCGGTCGTTTCGAGCAAAAGCGCCGCCTCGGACATGCGGCGTGCGATCAGATAGCGGTACATCGACTGGCCGACGAGCTTGGTGAAGCGAGCGGAAAACGCAGAGCGACCGAGCCCACGCTGTGCCCGAGTTTTCCAAGGGTCCAAGGCCGATCCGGTCGTTCGTGGATCAACTGAAGCGCCGGCCCGATGTGCGCGTCCGCCATTGCCCCCAGCCATCCGCCCTCTCCAGGCCCGAGAGACTTGATCCAGCTTCTCAGGACCTCGACGAACAGCATTTCAGTCAGTCGGGAAAGCGCCACGCCTTGGCCGGGACGCTCGAGGGCGGACTCGCTCACCATGCGTTTCAGAATTGCCTCGAGCCATCCACCATCTTCTGTTGGTTTCAGAACAAGCACGGGCGGAAGCAATTCCAGAACGCTGCCCCGCGAGGGCCGCGCCACCGTGAAGTTTCCGCAGATCATAGTCGAGAGCGGTTGCGCATTGCCTCCGTGGCGAACGAGACCGAGACGTCCGGGTAGCCGTTCGAGGTCGAGAAGCAGTAACGGCTTCGTCTCCCGATCCGAATAGATCACATGGGGTTCGCCGCGTGTGACGACGAAAAAATCGCCCTCGGTCATGTGGAACTCCCCTCCCTGTTCGAGCGCAAGGGTCGCGGAGCCACGACTGAGATAATGGAACAGCGCGTAAGGGCGCGCCGGCAACGATAAATTCCAGGGATGTCCGAGTTCGAAGTGGAAGAGCAACGCCCCGCCGAAGCGAACGCGATCCAGCACTTCGGCAAGAATGTCCACGTCCCGATCTTAATCGGCCGGACGGTCGGACACAATATTCGGACGATTGAGCCCTATGGTCTGAGGGATCCCCGCATTAGGTGATGTCGCGGTAAGGCCGACGTGTCGTGCGGCAACCATTCGCCAACGGCAGATGGAAATTCGTCACCTCTCCGCCCCCCTGCCTACTCCCCGGACCCGTGTGGTCCGACACTTCGATAGGAACGACTCATGCGTACACTTCTCCTCTCTGCGGCCAGCGTGCTCCTGGCTGGAGCACCATTTGCCGCCTCAGCTCAATCGGCGCGTCTCCCGAACGGTGCGGCTCACAACATCGTTCTCGTTCACGGGGCTTTCGTCGACCAGACGAGCTGGAAGCCCGTTGCGGATATCCTTTCGAACAGGGGCTACACCGTAACGCTAGTCGAAAATCCGCTCACATCTCTCGCAGCGGATGTCGATGCCACCAAACACGCGCTCGAAAAGCAGAACGGCAAGGTCGTCCTCGTCGGCCACTCCTGGGGCGGCATTGTCATCACGCAAGCAGGTGGCGATCCCAAGGTCTCGGCGCTCGTCTATGTCTCCGCGTTCGCGCCCGACGTGGGCGAATCGCTGGCCAACCTGGCCAAGGCCGGTCCAGCAACCGAAGGCGCCGCGGCCATCCATCCCGACGCAAAGGGCAACCTCTACATCGACCCCAAGATATTCCCGTCTGCTGTTGCGGCCGACCTTCCCCCGAAGATCGCTGAGAACCTTGCGAGCCATCAGCTCCCGCTGAACCACGTGGCATTCGAGGCCCCCGTCGATACGGCAGCCTGGCACAACAAACCGACATTCTATGTGATCAGCACGAAGGACAAGGTCATCGCCCCCGAAGCGCAGAAAATGTTCGCCGCCAGGATCAAGGCGCAGACGACGGAGGTCGCCGGCAGCCATGCCTCCCTCGTCGTCCACGCCGAGGAGGTCGCTGACGTCATCGAGAAGGCCGCGCTCACGGAGTGACGATGAGGCTCTCGGCACTTTCGTGCCGGGAGCCTGACCCACCCCAGCGTCGAAACTGCTGCAGCGACGCCCTCGAAAAGGGCTCAGTTGGCGCATCACGGCGCTAACTCTCAGTCGTCAATGTGAACCAAGCATCCGGAGAATGACATGACTGAACCCGACGCTGCGGGCGGCGCCGTCGCCACGCTGGAAACGGCGCCGACTTGTTACATCGAAGGCAGCGGCATCCGCTTCGCCTATCGCCGTCTCGGCCCGTCGACCGGCACGCCGCTGGTCCTGCTGCAGCATTTCTCGGGCAATATCGATGCGTGGGACCCTGCCGTCGTGAATGCCCTGGCCGCGGACCGCCCGGTGATTACTTTCGACAATGCAGGCGTCGGCCGCTCGACCGGCCAGACGCCTGACAATATAGCGGCGATGGCCCAGGATGCGGTCGCGTTCATCGCCCTGCTCGGCCTCTCCGAAGTCGACCTGCTAGGCCTCTCCCTCGGCGGCTGCGTCGCCCAGCAGATCGCGGCCGAGCACGGACGGCCGGTTCGCAAGCTCATCCTCGTCGGCACCGCTCCGAAGGGCGGAGAGGAACACCTGTTGGCGGTTCTTCGGGACGCGTTTTCCCATACCGAGGCGGCTGATCCGCGCTTGCCACTGTTCTTCACGACGTCGGCCGCCAGCCAGTCAGCGGGCTTGGCCTTCCTGAACCGGGCGAAGGTGCGCACGGAAGACCGGGACACCGACAATGACAGCGCGGTGACCTACCCACTGGCCGAGGCGCTGATCGCGTGGTGCGCCACCCCTGACCCCGGGCACTCCATGCTGCGCACCATCGGCCAGCCCGCCCTCGTGGTCAGCGGCAAGCAGGACACCATGCTGCCGGCGGACAACGCCTACGCGATGTTCAAGTCGCTGAGCAACGCCCAGCTCACTCTCTATCCTGATTCCGGACGCGGCGCGCTGTTTCAGCAGCACGCCTTGTTCGCCCGCCACGTCCAGACCTTCCTGGATGCGTAACAGCGGCTGTCAGCCTCACCTGTTCCAAACCATTCCACGCGATGACGGAGTGGGCGGGATGGACGCGAACGTCCTGACCTCGCGATCGCGGAACGCGATAGCTGTCTCGCGACGCGCGCCAGACCGAACGGCCACTGACCTGTAAGAGATTCCCGACATGTACAAGACACTTCTTGCCGCCCTCACTGCTGCGGCTCTTTCCATTGGGTCTGTCGCGGCTGCCCCCGCGGGCAGCGACGGGTCACTGGACGCCGAGAGCCTGAACACGATCAGATCGCAGTTCGGCAGGCTCATGGAGCTCGCCAACAAGCACGATTTCAAATCCCTGCATGGCATGTTCTGGCAGTCGCCCTCGACCCTGTTGGTGGCGAAGAGCGCGATTGCGTCCGAGGGGAACTGGGCCGGCGTCTGGGGCAACGAGGCGATTGACCAGAAGCTGCACGACATCGGCAGCTCCGGTCCGGTCGTGCTCGAGCCGGACTATTCGAAGCTCAAGGTCGTCGGCCTGACGCACGACGTCGCGGAGTCCTACGTGCCGATGAACATCACGGTCTCATATGCGGGACAGGATGGAACGGCCAGGCCGTTTTTGATGATCATCAACTGGCTTCGCGTCGGGAAGGACTGGAAGGTCGCTTCCGAAATCGTTCTGCCGGTGCCGCCGGTACCCGCCGCGAAGGGCTAGGTGCTCCTCGACTCCTGTTCGGGACGTCGTTCCAGCCGAGATATTCCGTCACCCGCCCGGATGCAACCCTGGCGCTTCCTGGCCGGTGCGCTCGACATATTCGGTGTAGCCACCGCCATACTGGTGAACACCCTCGGGTGTCAGTTCCAGCACCCGATTGGAGAGCGCCGCCAGGAAGTGGCGATCGTGGCTGACGAACAGCATGGTGCCCTCGAACTCCGCGAGCGCCGCGACCAGCATCTCCTTGGTGGCCATGTCGAGGTGGTTCGTCGGCTCGTCGAGCACCAGGAAGTTCGGCGGGTCGAACAGCATCTTGGCCATGACCAGGCGCGCCTTCTCGCCGCCGGACAGCACGCGGCACGGCTTCTCGACATCGTCGCCGGAGAAGCCGAAGCACCCGGCGAGCGACTTCAGCGCGCCCGTGCCGGCCTGCGGGAACGACTCGTCGAGCGATTCGAACACCGTATCGCCACCGTCCAGCAGGTCCATGGAGTGCTGGGCGAAGTAGCCCATCCGGACGCTGGCGCCAAGGGTCACGCTGCCCTGATCCGGCTCGGTCGCGCCCGCCACCAGCTTCAGCAGCGTGGATTTCCCCGCACCGTTGGCGCCCAACACGCACCAGCGCTCCTTGCGCCGCATCCGCAGATCGAGCCCCTCATAGATCGGCTGGCTGCCATAGCCCTTATGGACGTTCCTGAAGCTCACGACGTCCTCGCCCGAGCGCGGCGGGTCGCGGAACTCGAACTGGACGGACTGGCGCCGCCGCGGTGGCTCGACCTTCTCGATCTTGTCGAGCTTCTTCACCCGGCTCTGGACCTGGGCGGCGTGGCTCGCACGCGCCTTGAAGCGCTCGATGAACTTGATCTCCTTGGCGAGCATCGCCTGCTGGCGCTCGTATTGCGCCTGGCGCTGCTTCTCGCTCAGTGCCCGCTGCTCCTCGTAGAAATCGAAGTTGCCCGAATAGGTGATGAGCGAGCCACCGTCGATCTCCACGACCTTGCCGATGATGCGGTTCATGAACTCGCGGTCGTGCGACGTCATCAGCAACGCGCCGTCGTATTTCTTGAGGAAATCTTCCAGCCAGATCAGGCTCTCGAGGTCGAGATGGTTGCTCGGCTCGTCGAGCAGCATGCCGTCGGGCCGCATCAAGAGGATACGCGCGAGCGCCACGCGCATCTTCCAGCCGCCGGACAGCAGGCCGACATCACCGTCCATGCGTTCCTGGCTGAAGCTCAGGCCGGCGAGCACTTCCCGCGCGCGCGCCTCCAGCGCATAGCCGTCGAGCTCCTCGAACCGCCCCTGCACCTCGCCATAGCGTTCGACCAGGGCGTCCATATTGTCGGCCTGCTCCGGATCGGCCATCGCCGCCTCGAGCTTCGCAATCTCGGTAGCCAGCGCGCTCACCGGCCCGACGCCATCCATCACCGCCGCGACGGCGCTCTGGCCCGACATCTCGCCGACGTCCTGGCTGAAATAGCCGATCGTCATGCCGGCTTCGACCGACACCTGGCCGTCGTCGGGTGGCTCCTGACCGGCGATCATCCGGAAAACAGTGGTCTTGCCGGCGCCATTGGGCCCGACCAGCCCCGCCTTCTCCCCCTTCTGGAGGCCCATCGACGCGTCGATGAACAGGATCTGGTGGCCGTGCTGCTTGCTGATGTTGTCGAGACGAATCATGAGGTCCTGCTGGCGCGAGGTCGACGGGGGTGTAGTCGGCGGCCCTGCCGTCAGTCGAGGCGACGGGTGCGCGCAGGTCTTGTGGAGCGCGCTTGGCCCTTGCAGGCAATCCACGCCTCATATACTAAACCATATGGTTAAGTCTCAGACTGCTTCCTCCCCGCAGCCCCCCACGACGGTGGACCGGAAATCCGACCGTGAGCTCGTCGTCACCCGCCTCTTCAGCGCCCCGGCGCGCCGCGTCTTCGAGGTCTGGACCCAGCCCGAGCAGTTCAGGCGATGGTGGGCCCCGAAGTCGTTCGGCATTTCCTTCCTGTCCTGCGAGATCGATGCGCGCACGGGCGGCACGTACCGTCACGTGCTGAGCCACCCGGCCTCGAAGCAGCCCATGGCGTTTTTCGGCCGGTACCTCGAAGCGACGCCTGCCCGCCTCGTCTGGACGAATGACGAAGTCGGCGACGGCGGGGCAGTCACCACGGTGACCTTCGAAGACAGGGGCGGCGAGACCCTGCTCGCCTGGCACGACGTCTACCCCTCGAAGGAAGCCCTCGACGAGGCGGTCGCTTCCCAGAGCACGAGCGGGTTCAGCGAGTCGTTCGAGCAACTGGACGAGCTTCTCGTCCGATCAGCCTGAAGGACTTGGTGGATCCGCGCTCAGTCCGCGGCCCGCTGCTCCTCTTCCTTCTGATAGGTCCAGGGGGCCCGGTACGTCCCGCGCCAGTCGGGCGGCACCTCGCAGGGGCGGGTATCGAAGCTGGCGAAGCGCGCCGGCTTGCCGCGCACGATATCGCCCATGTGCGGACTGTTCAGCGACGGCGAGGTATAGGCGAACGAATCGGCCGAGGAATAGACCGTCAGCAGCAACGGCCGGGCCTTGGCCGAGCGGTTGATCGCCGACCCATGCACGGTGCGGCAGTTCAACAGCAAAACCGTGCCTGGACCGCCGGTCGCCTCCTCGATCACCGCATCCTTCAGGAACCCCAGCTCCTCGTCCCGCACGTGTACGACGAAGTTCCCGCGATCGTCGTACATGCTGTAGAGCGGCCCCTCATGGCTGCCGCGGACGCAGGCCAGCGGGCCCTGCCCCGCCTCGCAGCCGTCGATGTAGACGCCGATCGTCACGGGGCTGTAGTCGGTATGCGGCCAACCCTGGATGTCCTGGTGCCACTTGAACCCGCGACTGCCCTCGCCCGATTTCACATTGAGCTTCGCGCTATGGAATTTCACGTCCGGCCCGACGACATCCGCGGCGAGATCGGTCATGACCGGATCGGACATGAACTCCCAGAACGCCGGATGGCGATCCTGCGGGCAGGTGACGCGGTGCAGCCGAGGCGTCTCGGCGCTGTGGCCTTCCTCGAGGATGAAGGTGCCGTCCGATTGTGTCGCTGAGCGGCTGAGCTCGATCGTTTCCGCCATCGCCGCGCGCAGCCGCCCGATCCAGGCCGCCGGCACGTAATCCGGCAGCACCAGATAGCCCTTCTCGAAATACGCGGCGCGCTGAGCCTCGCTCAGGGCAACCGGCCGATGCTGCAGCACTTGATCGGGCTTCATCGCGGGCGCCTCCCTCGGCAAACCTGCCGCCACTTTCGGTCCGGTGGAATTGCCCGTCAATCGAAGGCTTCTTCGGAATTCTGCGGGCCCGCTTGCCCGGCACCGTCGACCCGGTCATGGTTTTTCCAAAGGAGAAGGATCGATGAATCGTCTCGAGGGCAAGGTTGCCGTGATCACCGGCGCGGGCTCCGGCATCGGCCGGGCATCGGCAAAGCTGTTCGTCGCCGAGGGCGCCAAGGTCGTCGTGGCCGAGCTCAACGCGAAACTGGGCGAGACGAGCGCGCGCGAAGCCGGCGACGGCGCGCGCTTCGTGGCGACCGACGTGACCGACGAGGCGAGCGTCAAGCGGATGGTGCAGCAGGCCCGCGACGCGTTCGGCCGTATCGACATCCTGCTGAACTGCGCCGGCGGCTCCATTCCCGAGGACAAGCCGGTGACCGAGGTCGATCCGTCGGTCTGGGACCACACGATCAACCTCGACATGAAGGGGCCGTTCCTGTGCTGCCGGCACGTCATCCCGGTGATGGTCGAGCAGGGCAAGGGCAGCGTGGTCAACTTCTCCTCGGTGGTGGCGCTCCGCGGCAACCACATCGCGCATGTCTATGTCATGGCCAAGGGCGGCCTGATCTCGTTCACCAAGGCCCTGGCCGGCGCCTACTCACCCAAGGGCGTCCGCGTCAACGCCATCTGCCCCGGCGTCGTGCTGACCGAACGGGTTGCCGCCCGCTTCAAGGGCGGCAACCACATCCGATTCGGCGGCATCGACAACATGGCCCAGCAATACCCGTTCGCCGTCGGCCAGCCCGAGGACATCGCCAACGTCGCCCTGTTCCTCGCCTCCGACGAATCGCGCATGGTCAACGGCGCCGCGATCCCCGCGGAAGGCGGCTTCTCGGCGTATTAAAGACGGCTTCCTCCCCCGTCAGACGGAGAAGGTGGCGCGGTAATCCGCGACGAAGGGGGCGAGCCCCAAAGATCACCTCGATCAACTCAGATCATGATCTGAAATCGGCAAGACCCGCCGCGTTGCCTTCCCCCTCCGTCGGCGTAAGACGCCGACACCTCCCCCGTACGACGGGGGAGGTAAGAGTCTTCACGGCGTCGGAACGCCGATGGCCTTCAGGCGTGCGTGGGCGCGAGTGGCGCGGACCTTCAGGCCGTCGAGATAGGTGGTGATGTCGTTGCCGGGCAGGTTCAGCACCTTGCAGCCGAGCCGCCAGTACTCCTCGATCTGCGCCTCGGTCTCCGCCGACCCGCGGGCGAGCTTGCCGTGCGCGTTGCAGGCGTCGGCGATCCGGCGCACGGCGGCCTTGAACGTCGGGTGCTCGAGCTGGAGATGGACGCCGAGGCGAGCGCTGAGGTCGGAGTGGCCATAGGCGATCATGTCGATGCCCTCGACGGCCGCGATCGCCTCGACATTCTCCAGCCCCTCGAGCGATTCGATCGACACGCAGACGATGATGTTGGCATTGGCCCACGGCGCATAGTCGGACGCGTGGCGGGCGCCAAAGCTCCGGTATCCGGTGTGCATCCCGGCGCCGGCAATGCCGCGATCGCCGATCGGCGGATACTTCGCCACGCCTGCGATCGCGCGCGCCTCCTCGACGCTGTCGACCTCCGAGACCTGGATGCCCATGATCCCTTGGTCGAGGATCGTCGGGATCAGGGGCGTGAAGGACTTGTGGATCCGCACGATCGCCGAGACGTCGGTCGCCTGGAACCAGCCGGCGAGATCGGCGATCGTCTCGAGGTCGAAGGCGCCGTGCTCGTGGTCGATCGCGACGTAGTCGAAGCCGGAGGCCTCGATGATCCACGGGATTCCGCGCGACGCGAATTCCTTGAGCCCAGTCCCCAGCGCCGCCCGCCCCTCGCGCACCGCGCGTCGTATGCTGTTCTCTTTCATGGGCATATGAGGCTCCCGTCGCGGCTCACTGACTTTATGCGTCGCCTTGTGAAACCGTCAACGAGGGCACGGCCACGCGTCTTGCAGGGCATCCCTGACAAGGCCCGCCGCGCCCGCGTGGCGCTGGTCAGGGTGATCCTGCAGATAGTGGACAACGGCATCGTGAATTTGAAGGCGTGTAACGCCCGACGGAAAGCAGTGCAGCTTCGGCACGGCGTTGGTCGTCTCGAGCAGGTTGACCATGTCGTAGATGCCGGCCGCATATCCTGCGCAAACCAATTGAGTTTCTGCAGGACCGACACACTTCGCCAACAGCGTGTTCCCGCTTTCGATGCTTTCGTAGTTGTCGGCCGCCAACCCGCTGGTTGCGCAACCCAGGACCAACAAAAGCGACGCCGTCAGGGTTTTCATCGACTGCCCCTTGCTTGCGGCAAGCATGGTGGCCCGCCCAACCCGTGGCAGCAAGAAGCTACACTGGTTCGCCCGAC
>DASXQC010000982.1:0-2274 GCA_036493235.1 Reyranella sp. | reverse complement strand
TCCCGCGGTCGGCGAACAGCTTCATGATGGTGCGATGCAGGATGGTCGAACCGAGTTGAGATTTAACATCGTCGCCGACCACCGGAATCTTACGCTCGGTGAACTCGGCCGCCCATTTCTCGTTCGACACAATGAACACCGGCATGCAGTTGAGCAGGCTGACTCCCGTCGCCAGACAGGCGCGGGCGTACCGCTCGACCGCCTTCTGACTGCCCACGGGCAGGTAGCACAGCATCACTTCGGCGCCGCTCTCGCGCAGGCGGCGCTCGATGTCGACCGGCTTTTCGTCGGCCGGCAGGAAGCTGCACTCGGGCGGATACTGTGCCATGTGCTCGGCGACGCCGTCATGGATCTCGCCCATGTCGACGGTGACGCCGTACTTGGGCAGGTCGCGCCAGATGGTGATGGTATTGTTGGGGAGCGCGAAACAGGCGTCCTCCAGCGGCCGGCCGACCTTGCGCGAATCGATATCGAACGCGCAGGCGACCTCGATATCGCCCGGCTTGTAGCCGGCGAGGTCGTAATGCATCAGGCCGATGGGGTTGCACTGCGCCCTGGCCGGGGCATGCTGATAGAACTCAATGCCCTGGAGAAGAGAGGATGCGCAGTTGCCCACTCCGACGATCGCTACTCGAATCTTCGCCATATTCCTCTTCTCAACTCACCGCCCCGTTTCCCACATATCGCGCAAATGCTGTTAAGGCGCGTCCATCTCGGCCGCCCCCGTAAGATAAGTGGAACTGATAATGCCTTGTGGTTTTTATCGGAGCGCGGCAGCAAAGTAAATTGGCCCGGACGCGGTTGTTCACAGAGTCCCGGAACGACTTAGATCGACCACCGCCTCAGCATGTTCGATACCGAGACTATCGGCGCCTGTCGATGGGAGCAAGGGCGGCAGCATAAGTTAAACAACGCTCGGTGGCGCCAATTCCACCTAATCCTTGGGCATCGCCGCCAGCACGCCGCGCGCAAGCTCCATGAAGGCGCGGCTCGCGGGATGCTCGGGGTCCTTCAGCACGATCGGCATCCCCGCGTCGCCCGCCTCGCGCACCTCGACGTGGATGGGAATCTGCGTCAGCACCCGCGTGCCCTCCTCCATCGCGAGCTTCGCCCCGCCGCCCGCGCCGAACAACTCGTCGCGCTCGCCGCAATCGGGGCAGACGAAATAGCTCATGTTCTCGACCACGCCGATAACCGGGCAGTGCAACTGATGGAGCATCCGCGCCGCCCGCGTCGCGTCGAGCAGCGCCACGTCCTGCGGCGTGGTGACGATGACCGCGCCGTCGAGCGCGACCTGCTGTGCGAGCGTGAGTTGCGCATCGCCGGTACCGGGCGGCAGATCGACGATCAAAAAATCCTGCGTGCCCCATAGCGTGTCCTTGAGAAACTGGCGCACAGCGCCCATCACCATCGGGCCGCGCCAGATGACCGGCGACTTGTCGGTCAGGAAAAAACCCATCGAGATTAGTTTCACGCCGTAGCGCTCGACCGGGTAGAAATTCTGGCCGCCAGCCCCGCGCGGCCGCTCCTCTTCCGCCCCGAACATCATCGGCACCGACGGGCCGTAAACGTCGGCGTCCATCAGTCCCACCGTCATCCCGAGCTGCTTGAGGGCCATCGCGAGGTTCACCGCGACCGTCGATTTGCCGACTCCGCCCTTGCCGCTCAGCACCGCGACCACGTAGCGCGTGCCCTCCAGGCGCACCCGCCCGGTCTTCTCGCCCAGCTCGGCCTCGAGCTTGCGCAGCTTGAGTTCGACCCGCGCTACGCTGAGATCGCGCTTGAGCGTCGCGCTGATCGCGCCCGCCAGATCATGCATCACGCGGTCGCTTTCGCTCACCTGCCGCACGATCACGGTGAAGCCGCCGGCGGACTCCAGCGGCTCGACCGCCTCGATAATTCCGAGCGAAACGACGTCGGTCGCATAGCCGGGATAGCTCACCCGGCCGAGCGCCTCAAGCACAGCGTCAACGGTTATCTGCCTGGCCACGCGAGGATTATTTCAGAAGCTGCGCCGCGCGCGAAGCGGCATTCAGCGCTCGATGCCGGCCGCGCACCCGGTCCGCCTGCGATAGTTGAACCCGACGGCGACACTGCGGCGGCGCGAACGGGTACCGACTGGTCCTACATTGTTTTGAGTTTGGCATTGTTTTGAGTTTGGACGTTTCGCAGGCCTTGTGAGTTGAGCGATGTGGCTTTGCATGGTCTGCCGCTTGCGTAGTTTCACTCACGGGTCCAAGGCTCCCGTTGTTCTCAAAACAATGTAGGACCAGT
>DASXQC010000981.1:0-4088 GCA_036493235.1 Reyranella sp. | reverse complement strand
TTCGACGCCCACCGCGCGGGCCGCGGCGAGCCACGGCGTCATGCCGCCTCGGCTTTGACGCCCACTTCGGCCAGGGCTTCGGCGATCGACTTGATGCTGGCGAAAGTCCGCCGGCGCAGCAGCCGGTCCGGCAGCTCGATGTCGAACGCCTCCTCCAGCGACAGCATCAGATTGACCGTGGCGTGCGAATTGAGGCCGGCAGCGTATAGGTCCGCATCTTCCGCTAGACCATCGACGTTGACCTGCAGATAGTCTGTCCCCTTCAGGATGGACCTGATTTGTGTCTCGACCCGATTGTACACTGGCATGCTCCCCAGATGCTGCCACGGGTTGGTTTTCCAGCCAATCCCGTGATACAATTATATCGCAACGTTACTGAAGTTTCTAGGGCTGATGGGGGCCCCGGTCAACTGAGTCCAATCGCGTTCAATAGCTGCTTCGGCTGGTTCCACGGCCCGTCCGAAGGCACGCAAAGGGAAGTCGCGGTCCTGATCTGCCAGGGCGTCATGCGGGAGGCGTCGCTTGCCTACTGCTCGATGCGGCAGCTGGCCGACGACCTTGCGATGGCGGGCTATCCCGCCATGCGCTTCGACTATCCGGCAGCCGGCAACTCGGTCGACGCCGAGCTCAACGAGAGCGGCCATCACTGGACGGCCTGGCAGAGCAGCATCGACTCCGCGATCGAATGGCTGCACGGCCAGGGTGTGCGGCGCATCGTTCTGTGCGGCCTCGGCGGCGGCGCCACGCTCGCGGCTCTGGTCGCCGCGCGGCGCTATGACATCGCCGGCCTGCTGCTGTTCGAGCCGGCGGTCGTCGGCCGCAGCTACATCCGGCAGATGATCCTCGAGGCCGACCTGCAGAGCGGCCAGTCGATGCCGCGCGAGCTCGGCCTCGAAATCCGCGAGAACAAGTTCGGCCCCAAGAGCGTCGAGCAGATCGGCGCGTTCGACCTGCGCAAGCTCGAGCTGCGCGCCGAGATGAAGGTCGCCGTCTTCGCTCGGCCCGAGAACAGGGCGGTCGACGACTGCGTTAAGGCCTGGGTGGCGCGCGGCGTCGAGGCGAGCCAGCACGGCTTCGAGGGCCTGCATGTGCTGCTGCACTACGACACGCTCGCCGAGCAGGACCTCGGCGACTTCACGCGCGCGATCTCCTGGCTGCGCCAGGCAGTGCCGCCGGCGATGCCGTCGGACAAGCCCATCAGCCTGCCGGTGGTCGTGCTGCAGCCACCGGGCTGCATCGACATGCCATTGAAATTCGGCCCGGAAAGCAGGCTTTTTGGCATGCTATGCCGGCCCGAGCGCGGCAGCACCGAGGAGATGGTGCTGATCCCAAGCGGCGGCCGGGAGCCCAGCTTCGGTGCGGCCCGCCAGAACGTCGTGCTGGCGCGCAAGCTGGCGCAGATCGGCATCGCCTCGTTCCGCTTCGACTTCGCCGGACTCGGCGACAGCCTCGGCCCGCCGGGCAGCGAGCGCATCTTCAGCCACGCCTTCACCGACCGCATCGCCGACGTGCGCGCAGCGATCGACGCCATGGAGGCACTGGGCTTCAGCCGCTTCACGATCCACGGCCTCTGTCTCGGTGCGTTCCACGCGCTGCATGCCGCCGCCGTCGATCCGCGGCTGGCATCGCTGGTGCTGATCAACCTGCCGCTGTTCACCGTGCCGACGACGAACGTGCTGGGCCAGCTCGAGCAGCGCGGCCGCTCGGCCGGCGAGTATCTCAGCAAGCTCACGCGGCCCAGCAGCTGGGCCAACCTTCTGCGCGGCCGCACGAACCGCGCCGCCCTGACGCGTGCCGTGAGGTTCCACCTGCAGGCGAACACGATCGGCCTGCTGACGCGCGCCGCGCGGCGTATGGGCCTGATATCCGACCAAAGCTTCGCGCATCGGGCGATGGCGACACTGTCGAAGCGCGGTGCGCGCACGCTCTATCTCTTCTCGACCGGGCCGGAAGACATCGAGGCGTTCGCCGCCGAGTTCGGCCCCGACGGTGTGGGCCTCGGCTCCTACCCCGGCGCGGAGATGCGGGTCGTGCCCGGCATGGACCACTCGCTCACCATCACCTCGGGCCGGGTCCCGGCCGAGACCATGATGATCGAGTTCGTCCTGGCCGGCCAAAAGGACGGCCCTGCCCTGGCCTCGCCCCCCGGCCGCTAGGGAATTGTATCGCGAGCATCGGTAAAGTATGTCGCTGATCGTTTCATCTACCGAACCATGATGGGCGCTCATCGACCATGGGCGATCTGGAGGCGGCGTTCGCGCCGGCGGCTCCACTGCGAGAGGGCGAAGCAGGCGAACCAATAAATCGTCCCGGCGAAGACATAGGCCTCCATGTTCATGCCGACCCAGGCGGGGTCGGCCAGGGCGGCCTGGGCGATACCCAACAGGTCGAAGATCGAGACGATCAGCACCAGCGTGGTGTTCTTGAACAGGGCGATAACCTCGTTGGTCATGGCCGGCAAGGCGATGCGCAGCGCCTGGGGTAGCACGATCATGCGCTGGATGCGCCAATAGCCGAGGCCAAGCGCCTGGCCCGCCTCGGTCTGGCCCTCGGGCACGGCCTGCAGGCCGCCTCGCACCGCCTCGGCCATGTAGGCCGCGATCACGAAGGCGAGGCCGATCACCGCGCGGGCGAGGCGATCGACGTCGAAGCCGGTCGGCACGATCAGCGGCAGCAGCAGCGAGGCGAGAAAGATCACGGTGATGATCGGCACGCCGCGCCAGAACTCGATGAACACCACCGAGGCAAACCGCACCAGCGGCAGGCGGGATCGGCGGCCGAGCGCCAGCAGGATGCCGAGCGGGATGGCGATCAGGCCGGCGTAGATCGTCAGGAACAGGGTAAGCATCAGCCCGCCCCACTCACGCGTCTCGACCAGACGCAGGCCGGTACCCCAGCCGCCATGGAGCAGGACGATGCCGGCGATCGGCAGGATGACGACGGCAGCGACGGTCGCACCGCGGCGATGCGGCAGGCCGCGCCACGACAGCGCAGCAGTCACCAGCACCCACAGCGCGCCCACGATATCGACCCGCCAGCGCTCCGGCGCGGGATACTGGCCGTACATGAACTGGCTGAAGCGCATCCGCACGAACACCCAGCAGGCGCCGCTGCCCTTGCAGTCGTCGCGGGTGGTGCCGTGCCAGGTCGCATCGAGCAGCAGCCAGTGCGCCAGCGGCACCGAGATGCGCCAGACGATGTAGGCGCAGACCAGGGTGATCGCCGCATCGATCGGCGTCGCGAACAGGCGCTTGCGCAGCTCGGCGATCATCGTCATCGCGTCACCAACCGATGGCGCGCGTTGTACCAGTTCATGAACAGCGACACGGCGAGGCTGAGCGTCAGGTAGATCGCCAAGGTGATGGCGATGATCTCGATCGACTGACCGGTCGAGACCAGCGCCGAGCCCATAAACACCGCGACGATCTCGGGGTAGGCGATCGCCGCGCCAAGCGAGGAGTTCTTGATCAGGTTGAGGTACTGGCTGGTGAGCGGCGGGATGATCACCGGCATGGCCTGCGGGATCACGACCAGCCGGACGATCCGGCCCGACGTCAGGCCGAGTGCCCGCGCGGCATCGATCTGGCCCTGGCGGACGGACAGGATGCCGCCGCGCACCGCCTCGGCGATGAAGCCCGCGGTATAGGTCGAAAGCGCGGCGAACAAAGCCACGAACTCCGGCACCAGCACGAAGCCGCCGCGATAGTTGAAGCCGCGCAAGATCGGCACGTCCCAGCTCGTGGCCGCCGCACCCATCGCGAGCGCCAGCACCGGCAGCACGCCGCAGGTCACGAAGCCCACGGCCCAGGTCGGGAAGTCGCGCCCGATCCGCGCCTGCCGCGCGCGGGCCCACCGGGCGAGGCCCCATTGCGCGCCGACCAGCACGACGATCGCCAGCAGCGCCAGCCGCAGGCCCGTCAGGTCGTTGGGTGTTGGAATGGACAGGCCGCGGCGATTGAGGAACGCGACGTCCGCGACGCTCAGGCTCTCGCGCGGCGTCGGCAGTGCGGCGAGCACGCCGAAGTACCAGAACAGCACGAAGAACAGCAGCGGGATGTTGCGGACGAACTCGATGTAGACGCCCGCCA
>DASXQC010000980.1:0-3478 GCA_036493235.1 Reyranella sp. | reverse complement strand
ACCGAGCTCAACCTCGCCGACTTCGCCCGCGCCAACAAGATCACGGTGAAGTCCGTCGTCATCGAGGACATGGACCAGATCCGCCAGGCCTTCTTCGCCGGCCGCTGCGACGTCTATACCGGCGACAGCTCGCGCCTCTATTCGTCGCGCGCCGCCAACGTGCCGCCGCCGGCGACGGCCGACGACTATATCGTGCTGCCCGAGATCATCTCCAAGGAGCCGCTGTCGCCCGCCTTCCGCCACGGCGACAACCAGTTCGGCGACATCGTGCGCTGGAGCCAATGGGCGATGATCGAGGCCGAGGAATACGGCGTCAATTCGCAGAACGTCGACGAGATGCTGAAGAGCGACAATCCAGGCATCAAGCGCCTGCTCGGCGTCACGCCCGGCATGGGCAAGGCGCTCGGCGTCGACGAGGCGTGGGTCGTCAACATCGTGAAGCAGGTCGGGAACTACGGCGAGAGCTTCGACCGCAATCTCGGCATGAAGAGCCCGCTCAAGATCGATCGCGGCCTGAACAAGCTGTGGAAGGAGGGCGGCCTGATGTACGCGCCGCCTGTACGCTGACTGTTGCCCTGACCGTCAGGGTTTTCTGGCGGTCGCCCATCCGACCAACAGCGGCGCAGCGAACAGCACCACGATCAGCAGCGGATAGGGCGCGCCCCACCAGAAGGCGAAGCGGTCGAGGAACTCCTCCGATTCCATGCCGAAGGTAAGGCGGCCGTAGAGGAAGTCGATCAGCACCGTGGTCGGCGGCCAGAGCAGCGCCGCGAGCAGCGCCGCCTCGAGCCATTTCGGGCCGGCACAGCGGCGCGCATGGATCATCGCCATCATGAGCACGTAGGGCAGCGGCACCAGCACCTTGTACCACTCGACCTGGAGCACGGTGAGGCGGTCGGCGATCACGGTGTCGCCGATCATGTTGTTGACCAGCACCAGCGCCGCAATGGCGAGCCACAGCGCAAGGGTCACGGCCGGACGGATCATGCTCAGGCGATGTCCCGGGCGAGCCGCTCGAGCTCGACGAGGCAGGCGGCGCGGTCGGCCGCGAAGTCGCCGTCGATCCACCTGCGCTCGACCGCATCGATCAGCGCGCCGACCTTCGGTCCCGGCTTCAGGCCGAGCTTCAGGGCATCGCCGCCGCTCACCGGCAGCTCGGGCGGCGTCCACGTCCGCGCCATCGCCAGCGCCGCGCGCCAGTCGCCGGGCGCGTCGGTCGCCAGCAGCAGCCGGTCGACATAGAGGCCGCTGCCGAGGCGATAGATGGCGGCACGCCACGCCTTGGCGCCGCCCGCGATGTCCAGGACCGGCTCGCGTGCCAGCATCACTTCCAGGCGCAGTGATTCCTGGGTCGAGAGCTTCAGCCGTTTACCGATCGCGACCGGGTCCGCGGTGGCGGGCAGGATCGCCGCCAGCCGGCGCAGGCCATCGGGTTTGTCCTCACGTCCGGCCAGCGCGCGCAGGCGGGCCGAGCCGTCGTATTCGGCCAACCACCGGTCGAGTACGCCCGCCTCGTGCATGGCGTCCAGCGCATCGGCGGCGCCCGGCGCCTCGAGCGTACGCAGCAGCTCCTTGCGTACGCGCTCGCCCGACAGGCTGCCCAGCGTGCCGGCATTGCGGGCGCAGGCCTGGTAGCTCGCGCCATCGATCGGCGGCTGGCCGTACCACGCCTGGAATCGGAAGAAGCGCAGCACCCGCAGGCGGTCCTCGGCGATGCGCGTGTCGGGATCGCCGATGAAGCGCACCCGGCCCGCCGCGAGATCGGCGCGGCCCTCGAAAGGATCGTAGAGCGTGCCGTCGGGATCGGCATAGAGCGCGTTGAAAGTGAAGTCGCGCCGACTCGCGTCTTCTTGCCAGTCGTCGGTGAAGGCGACCACGGCGCGGCGACCGTCGGTCTCGACGTCGCGCCGCAGGGTCGTGAGCTCGAACACACTTGAAGCGGCGATCGCCGTCACCGTGCCGTGCTTCAGCCCGGTCGGCACGACCTTGATCTTCTCGGCCTGCAGCGCGCGCATCACCTCCTGCGGCGGCTTGTCGACCGCGAGGTCGAGATCGTCGACCGCACGGCCGAGCACGGCATTGCGCACGCAGCCGCCGACGAAGCGGGCGGCGATGCCGCCCTTGGCCAGTGCTGCGAACAGCCGCTTGGTCGGCGCGCTCGTCATCCACGCCGGCGGATCGATCCTGCCATTGGCCTTCATGGCGCGAACAGCCCGCCGTAGCCCTGGTTCTGTGTGAAGAACATCACGATGAAGCCGATGATCGTGCAGACAAGTCCGGCGATGGCGAGCCAGGTCAGCGGCATGTCCTGCCATTCCGGCAGGGTGCCGGCTAGCTTGCGCTCCTGCTTGATCTTGACGCCCCACGCCCACAGGAAGAAGGCCGCGGTCGGCGCCATTACCAGCACGAGGACCAGCAAGACGATGCGCATGGGATTCCCTGCTCTGCCGCAGCACGCTACGCCGCCGCGGTCTCCGTCGCGGTGAGGATGAAATACAGGTTCTTGAGCATGCCCGCGGTCGCGCCCCAGATGTACCGGTCACCGTAGGGCATGGCGTAGTAGCGCCGCTCGCGGCCCTGGTACTCGCGGCTGCCGATCTGGTGATTGACCTCGTTGAGAAAGTGGTCGAGCGGCACCTCGAACACGTCGGCCACTTCGCGCGCTTGCGCAACGACGGTGAAGCCCGGCGTCAGGATGCCGACCACCGGCGTGATCTCGAAGCCGGTGCCGGTGTGATAAAGATCGACCGCGCCCACGACATCGATGAAATCGCGCGTGATGCCGACTTCCTCCTGGGTCTCGCGCAGCGCGGTGGCGACAGCGTCTTCGCCGGCTTCCCTTCGGCCGCCGGGAAAGGCGATCTGGCCGGCATGGCTCGGCATATCGGCCGTGCGTTGCGTGAGCAGCACCGTGACGCCCTCGGCGCGATCGACCAAAGGCACCAGAACCGATGCGGGCTTCCAGGTGTCGGGCACCGGCACGATGCCGCTCAGCGAGAAGTCGCTGCCGATCGGCGGCGCCGGAACGGGCAAACCGGATGCCAGGCGGTCACTTCTGTCACGCACCCGGCGCACAATTTCTTCAACTCGCATGCCCTTGTTCCGGCCTCAATTCTGGGCTTCCCTCAAACATAATTCCCATCGACAGCCAGGAGCGCCAGGTGGCCCCCGACACTTCGACCGCGAGCGATGCCGACGCTCTCGCCGCCCTCGCCGATATCGAGCGGCTGGGCGGCCAGTTGCGGACGGCGCGTGCCGCCATCGGCAAGGTCATTTATGGCCAGCAGCCGGTCATCGATCAAACGCTGGTTTCTCTTTTGTCCGGCGGTCACCTGCTTCTGATCGGCGTTCCCGGCCTCGCCAAGACCAAGCTGGTCGAGACCCTGGGCATCGTGCTGGGCATGGAAAGCAAACGCATCCAGTTCACGCCCGACCTGATGCCGGCCGATATCCTGGGCTCCGAAGTGCTGGAGGAAAG